>CAUJFJ010000351.1 GCA_963169675.1 Bacteroidota bacterium | reverse complement strand
GTGATCGTGCCAGTTCCACCATTTCCTGAAAGTTGGAAAGATGCATTTGAAGCGCTACAGGTAGCATTCACAACGGTGAAAGATAAAGTTACAGGAGTCGGTTCACTTATTGAAAACGATGAATCGGTATGACAACCATTGGCATCCGTAATTTCTATGGTATAATTTCCCGGAGCTAAAGGTGAGAAGAAATTATTTTGTTGAGTTACTATTCCGTTATTAAGAACATATTGAAACGGTCCTGTTCCACCATTTAAGTTAATAGTAGCCGATCCATCATCACTTCCATTACATAAGCTATTGGTAACCGGCAATGCAGCTACTAGCGGTCCCGCAATGTTGGTAACAGTTTGACTGGTACTAGTTGTGCAACCCTCGGCATCTGTAATTAAAATCTGATAGCTGCCTTGTGAGAGGTTGTTGAAAACCGATTGGTTTTGATAGGTAGCTCCGCTATTAATAGAATATTGTACCGGCAATGTTCCTCCGGTAACTAATGTTTGAATCTGACCGTTTGCATTTCCGCAAGTAGAAGGAATTTCCAACGAATTAAGAACAAGTTGATCCGGCTGATTAAGTGTAATGTTTCCTGTCGATACACAGTTATTGGCATCGATAATCACAATACTGTATGTTCCTGCAGAAAGATTATTGAAGACCGATGTGGGAACAAAATTTTGTCCGTTATTAATACTAAACTGAAGTATTCCTGTTCCACCGGTTGCTCCAATAGAAATGCTTCCGTTAGTTCCACCAAAACAACTAATATCATTTGAGGTGATACTGTTGATCAAAGGTGCATTCAGGTTGCTCACGGAGGTAACTACTGTGTGTGAACATCCTGTAGCATCAGTAATCACAATATTGTAATTGCCGGCTGCTAGATTGGTGAATGTCAAACCGGTTTGTGCAGGGCCTCCGTTGAGACTATATGACAATGCTCCCGAACCACCTGATGCAGATAAAGTGACAGATCCATCACTATTACTGCATGTAGCAGGCAAAGTAGTGTAAGTAGCAACTATCGCATTAGGTTCTGTGAGTGTTACTGAACCGGTAGCAGTACATCCGGTTGTATCACTTACAATAATGGAGTAATTGCCCGGAGTAAGGCCATTGAAAATATTATTCGAATGCCATGTAAATCCGCCATCAATAGAGTAGGATAAAGGTGCAGCACCACCTGCAGCAGCAATCGTAATTGATGCATCATCTGATCCGTTGCAACTGTTATTTGTAACTGTAGTATTTTGGATTGCCGGAGCAGAATTGTTTAGGATAGTAGCTGTGCCACTGTTGATACAATCACTTGCATCTCTGACAATAATCTGATATGTCCCTGCCGGCAATGAGCTGAATGAATTACCTGGCTGGAATGTTGTACCATTATCAATACTATATGTAAATGATCCGCTGCCACCATTTGCAGTGATTTGCAAGCTTCCATCACTATTGCCACAATTTGCATTTACAACATTTACAGCATAAGTTATTGCAAGTGGTTGGGTAATGGTACCTGCGGATGTTGAAGTACAACCGTTGGCATCCATTATTAGCACCTGATAATTTCCTGCTCCCAATGAATCGAATACAATTCCTGAAGAGAAGGAAGTGCCATTATCGATGCTGTATTGTAAAGGAGCACTTCCACCGTTGGCAGAAATGGTGATTATCCCATCACTGTAACCATTGCAACTGATGTTATTTGTGAATACTGCTACGATGGATGGGCCGGGTGCAGATGGTACATTGGATGTGAATGAGAAGGAGCATCCGTTCGCATCCTGAACAGTGATGTTATAAGCCTGTGAAATCAGGTTGTTAAAGGTCGCGTTGTTGCTAAAAGTTGTTCCACCGTTGATGCTGAATTGATATCCGGCTGTACCTCCATTGGTTGAGATGGTTAAGCTTCCGTTGTTTAGTGAGCAGGTGCTTGTAACAGTTGCCGCAGTTGCAGTAAGTAATTGTGGTTCTGTAATTGTCACCGTTGATGTTGCACTGCATCCATTTACATCAGTAACTACTATATTATAAATACCCGAAGTAAGATTGGTGAAATTACCATTGTTTTGAGTGGTAACACCATTGTCAATACTATACAATAAATTTCCAATTCCACCGGAGGCATTTACGGTAATTGTACCATCACCGGCTCCATTACAGGTAATGTTTGAAAATGGATTACTTTGAATAGACGGAGCTGCGTTGTTGTTTACGGCTGTTGCAAGTGAAATTTCGCAACCGTTAACATCCTTAATTACGATGGTGTAACTTCCGGCGGTCAGGAATGAGAAAGTTGATGAAGACTGGAAGGAAGCTCCATTATCTATGCTATAATACAAGGTTCCACTTCCACCATTTGCGTTAATTGTTAATGTTCCATCGGCGTTGCCACAGGAAGCATTTGTTGATGAGTAAACCGCAGTTATAGCTGCAGGTTCTGTAATTGTTGCAGGACCAGTAACGGTACATCCATTTGAATCTGTAACAAGGATCGTGTAGTTACCCGGAGTAAGTGAACTAAATGTATTTGTCGATTGAGAGGTTACTCCGTTGTCAATACTGTAAAGCAATGGTGCCGTTCCTCCGTTTGCAGTAACAATCAGGATTCCATCATCTGATCCGTTGCACGTTAAATCAGTTATAGCAATATTGCTGATGACTGCAGCTGGTGCATCCTGAATAGTTTCATTGATTGAAAGCTGACATCCATTGCCATCTTCAATTATAATGGTGTAATTTCCTGAAAGCAGATTGTTGAAGTTATTAGAAGCCTGGAAAGAGACACCATTGTTGATACTATAGGATAAGTTACCGGTTCCGCCTGCAGCACTAATTTGCAGGGAGCCATTGGCAGCAGAACAGGTTGTATTTACGAATGTAGCTGAAGCAGTTATTGCGGTAGGTTCAACGATAGTGAGTGAAGTGGTTGCCTGACATCCATTCACATCTTCAACAATTATATTGTATGTTCCCGGAACAAGATTGCTAAATGTTCCTGTCGCCTGATAAGTAGCTCCGTTATCATTACTGTACTGTAGAACTCCTGTTCCACCATTTGCACTGATTGTTATAGTTCCGTTGTCAGAACCAAAACAGGTTATATCCGTTGTTGCACTGTTGGTTATTACAGGTGCTGCAGCATTATTCACTGTGCCGGTGGATGCCGCTGTACATCCGTTTGCATCTTTAACAACAACATCATAGGTTGCAGCAATTAAATTATTAAATGTAGCTGAACTCTGGAAGGTTGTTCCATTGTCAATGCTATATTCCAGCGTACCGGTACCTCCAATTGCAATTATTGTGAGTGTTCCATCGCTGTTGCCACAGGAAGCTGGAGTTGAATTTGAATTTATAACTATCGCAGCAGGTTCATTGATTGTGACGGATGTCGAAACCGTACAGCCATTGGCATCAGTAATCAGGACGGTATAATTGGCTGGTGAAAGATTATTAAAGTTGCCATTGTTTTGTGTTGTAACGCCATTGTCGATGCTAAATGTCAAAGGTGCTGTTCCGCTATTGGCAACCACTGAAATGGTTCCGTCATTTGACCCATTACAAATGGCATCTGTTTCATTTGCAGAAGTGATTCCCGGACCGGGTGCATCTGTTATGGTCACATTTGCCTGTGCTGTACAACCATTGGCATCGGTTACTAAAGCCGCATAGTTACCTGATGAAATTCCAGCAAACACATCGCTTAACTGAATGGTAGCTCCGCCATCGATGCTGTAATTATATGCAACAGTTCCTCCTCCGGCAGTTATGGTGATACTGCCATTCGATGCACTACAAATTGTATTTACGGACGCTGTGTTGATAGTAAGCAAGGCGGGTTCTGTGATTGTGGCGGCAAAATTAGCCTGGCAACCTAATGCATCTTCAACCACCAGTTGATAATTTCCGGCGGGCAGATTCGTGTAAGCATTGCCTGGTTGGAATGTTGCTCCATTATCGATGCTGTAATTTAAAGGCGCTGTTCCACCATTTGCATTTATGGTTAGCGTTCCATTTCCTGAATTGAAACAGGTAAGATCGGTTACCGGAGCGCTGGTGATCGCAGGAGCTGCTGTATTACTGATTGCTGCAGCAAAATTTTCTGTGCATCCATTTGCATCTGTAATTAATACGGTATAATTACCGGCAAGCAGTCCGGTGAAATTGCCACTTGGTAGGTTGGTTAAACCATTGTCGATTGAATACTGATAGCCTGGTGTTCCTCCATTAGCAACTGCTGTGATAGTTCCGTCACTGTTACCACATGAAGCACTTGTAGTATTAACATTCGAAGTAATTGCTGTGGGTTCTGTTATGATTGCCTGATCAATGGCGGTACAACCATTTGCATCAGTAATGACAATGTCATAAGTTCCTGCGACCAGAGTACTGAAAATATTTCCGGTTGTTGAACTTGCACCATTATCAATGCTGTAATTTATAGTTCCTGTTCCTCCATTTGAAGTAATGGTGATGGTGCCATCGGTTCCTGAGTTACATGTAACCGGGGTTACAGCAACAGCAGAGATAACAGGAGATGGTTCGTCAATTATGGTAATTGGCAATTGCAATTGACAATTCATCAAGTCAGTTATAGTGATTGTATAATTTCCTGCCAGTAAATTCTGGAAAACAGAATCGACTTGTACCGGATTGCTGTCGAGCTGGAACGTATAACCCGGAGTTGCTCCTGAAGCATTAATTGTAGCAGCTCCATTGTTTGCAGAACAGGTTGAGTTAGTAGTTGTATAAGTAGCTGCCAGTATGGTAGGTTCAGTAATTACTTCATTGGTCTGCACCGTGCATCCATTTGCATCTGTAACCATTACCGTATAGTTTCCTGCGGTAAGTCCACTGAAAGTTGGCGACAACTGATTCGCACCGCCATTTAAGGCAAAATTAATTGGCGCAGTTCCTCCTGCTATGCCAACTGTAAGTTCACCATCATTACCATTAAAGCAACTTACATTGGTGATATTGTTTGCAGTCAGAGTAGGTGATGGCTGATCGGAAACGGTAAAGTTGACAGTCACAGAACAACTGTGACCGTCTGTAATAATTACATCATAATTTCCTGCAAGTAAACCGGAGAAGTTACCAGTAGGTTGGGATGCCCCTCCATTCAGGCTAAATTGATATGCCGGTGTGCCACCTGCTTCAGTAACAGTAACAGATCCATTAGAATTACTGCAAGTAGAAGATACAGTCACCGCATTTCCTGTCAGCAGAGCTGGTTCATTAATGGTTACGGAAGAAATAGCAGTACAACCATTAGCATCAGTTACAACAATGTCATAATTTCCGGCAACAAGATTATTGAAGTTGTTGGAAGCCTGTGTAGTTGTGCCATTGTCAATACTAAAGCTGAGAGGAGCTGTGCCGCTGTTTGTATTTATGGTAATAGTTCCATCAGCAGCACCAAAACAAAGGGCATCGGTTACAGGAGCTGAAGTTATTACCGGTCCGGGTAAATCAGGAATAGCGATGTTGGTTTTTAATTCGCATCCATTCGCATCGTGTATGGTTACATTGTAGTTTCCGGCGAGCAGATTGCTGAAAATATTTGAGGCCTGGAATGGTCCGGCGTTCAAACTATAAGTTAATGCTCCTGTACCGCCGGCACCATTCATCAGAACGCTGCCATTGGCAAATCCGCAAGTTGAAGGAGTAGGAACTGCAACTAAAGTTATTTCAGTTGGTTCATTGACCACAGCATTTGAAGTAGCAGTACATCCGTTTGCATCGGTAACAATTATCGTGTAATTGCCATCTACCAGATTATTGAATATGCCAGTTGCCTGGGATGGACCTCCATTCATTGCGTATGTAATGGGTGCAGTTCCACCATTTACAGTAACAGTTACTGAACCGTCATCACTATCATAACATGCAGCATCAACAACCACCACATTGGAAACAACAGGTGAGGGGAGATCAGTCACTGTAATGGGTTCGGTTGTCTGACAACCATTTGCATCTTCAACTGTAACAGAATAATTGCCTGCTGCTAATCCGTTGAAGGTGTTAGATACCTGAAATGCTCCGCCATTTAAACTATATTGGTAAGCTGGTGTTGCACCATTCGCTGTAATGGTAATCACACCATTTGAATTGCTGCAGGTAGAAGGTGTTTCTGCAGGAGCAACTACAAGCAAGGTTGGTTCCGTCAAATTAACATTTCCTGAAACTGTACAACCATTTGCATCTGTTACTACAACAGTATAGGCACCTGCACTAAGATTCGTAAACGTATTATTGGCCTGAGATGGGCCGCCATTAAGTGCATATGAAAGTGCTCCGGTTCCACCTGCAGTTATAACTGAAATTTCACCGGTGGTTCCACCATTGCAAATCAGATTTACTATTGGAATATTGCTTATAGTTGGTGCAGGTGCATCAGGAATAACTACAGGAGTTGAAAGTGAACATCCGTTTCCATCCTGAACAATCACTGTATAGTTTCCTGCAAGCAAATTGTTGAAATTGCCATTACCCTGAAACGCACCTCCATCAACATTGTATTGAAGAGCACCTGTTCCTCCGTTGCCGGCTGCTGCAATGGATCCGTTTGCATAACCGCAGGTTGATCCTGTGATGTTTATATTTACTGCAACAGGTGTAGGTTCGGTAACAGTAACTTGTGTTGTTGTTGTACAACCGTTCGCATCTGTTACTGTTATATCGTAAGTTCCGGCAGCAACGGAAGTGAAGTTTCCTGAAGCTAATGTTGGTCCACCGGGATAAGTAAATTGTAATGGATTAGTGCCACTATTCGTGGTGATGGTTATAGTGCCATCAGAGCCTCCGTTACATAATGGTTCTGTGAAAGCTGTGTTTGTTACAATTGGGCCTGGCGCATCAGGAATTACGAAATTCCCTGTTACAATACAATGATTGGCATCCTGAATTTCATAAGAATAATTTCCAGCAGCTAAGCCGGAGTAATTTCCCGTTGCTTGAAACGGTGCACCTGATAAACTATATTGCAAAGCGCCCGTTCCACCTGCTGCAGTAATGGTTACTGATCCATTGCTGTTACTACAGGTTGATCCGGTAATAATTTCATTGCTCACTATTAATGATGGCTCAGTGATGACATCATTGGTAGCAACTGTACATCCATTAGAATCTGTTACAAGAATCACTAAATTTCCTGCTGGTAAATTGTTGAATGTATTTCCGGTTTGATATGTTGCTCCGTTATTGATTGAATATTGAAACGGTAATGTTCCTCCAATGGTATTAATTATAGCAGATCCATCATTGCCACCATTACAAGTGACCATGGTGAGTGTAAGATTTGGAATAACCGGTCCCGGAACATTGCTTACTGAAGTCTGCGCAACCACAATACAGCCATTAGCATCTTGAACAGTGATATCGTAATTTCCTGCTGGTAGATTATTAAAAGTATTGCTCAACTGAAATGGGCCACCGTTTAATGAATACATCAATGTTCCTGTTCCACCTGCAGCGGTTACTGTTACTGATCCGTTACTAAAACCACAAGTGGAGTTCTGTCCATTCCAGGGCGCCAATACAACTGATGGTTCTGAAACAGTGACATTAATTACATCTGTACAACCATTTGCATCCTGAATGAGTATGCTGTAATTTCCTGAATACAATGTATCGAATATGGCTGTTGATTGAAATGGACCTCCATTCAGACTGTATTGAATTGGAGCTGTGCCACCGGCTGTAGTAACTGTAATTGTTCCATTCGAACCACCAAAGCAAGTGACTTCTGTTGGAATAGCTGAAACAATTGTTGGTCCGGGCTGATCGGTAACAGCGATTAATGCAGTTGCTGTACATCCATTGGCATCCGTTACCATCACGGTATAATTTCCTGCACTTAAATTATTGAAAGCAGTGGTTGATTGTAATGCACCTCCGTTAATACTGTAATCATAATTGGTGGTTCCACCATTTGCATTAACTGTGATGATTCCATTTGGATTGCCACATGTACTTGCTGCAGGTACACCGGCAATTACCAATTGTGGCGCTGTTGTTAGAACTATTGCAGCATTCATGGTGCAGTTGTTCGCATCCCTGACAGTAACTGTGTAATTTCCTGGTGATAAAGAGCCGAAAGTTGCAGCTGCCTGATATGCGCCTCCGTTTAAACTGTATTGCAGTGCACCAGTACCACCAACGGCATTTACAGTGATCGTTCCATTTGCATTTCCACAAATAGGATCAACACCTGTTAAATTTACAACCAGCAATGGTGGTTCAGTGATGGTAACGTTGAGTGTGGCCTGACAACCATTCGCATCTTCAACAATAATGCTGTAGTTGCCTGCTGTCAATCCATTGAAAACGTTTCCTGCAACAAAACTGGTTCCGTTGTTTATGCTGTATTGCAATGCTCCTGTTCCTCCGGAGGCATTGATAGTAATACCGCCGTTGCTTCCGCCATTACAAGTTACATTGGTAGACGGAGCACTATTTATAACCGGTGCCTGAGAATTATTTACCTGTGCTACTGCTGTTCCCTGACATCCATTGGCATCCTGAACAACTACATTATAATTTCCCGAGCCAAGGCCAGGGAAAATATTAGATGCCTGAAAGGAAGTTCCGCCATTGATACTGTATTGTAAAACGCCAACACCCCCATTTGCAGTGACTGTTACAGATCCATTGTTTGCTCCACAATTGGCATTTACCGAGCTGGTATTAACATTGATTACTCCCGGCTGTGTGATTACAACTGTCGTTGATCGGGTACAACCATTTGCATCGGTAGCTGTAACAGTATAGGTGCCTGCAGCCAGCAATGTTTCATTAGTCCCCGTATTCGCTGATGGTGCCCACAGGTAAGTGTAACCACCTGCACCTCCGACTGCACTAACTGTAGCCGATCCATCACTTAATCCGTTGCAGGATGCTGGTGTGGGAACGGTGTTAACAACGATCTGAGTTGGGGCTGTTATGGTAAAATTAGTTACTGAAGTACATCCGGTATTGTCAACACATGTAAGAGAATAATTTCCTGCTGCTAGATTGTTGATGGTATTTGATCCATTAACATTGTTAGCAGTTTGAATAGTTACGCCGGCATTATTTTTCCATATGTAATCCCATGGTGCATTACCTTGTCCGGTACCAGTTGCGGAACCTGTATTTTGTCCGAAACATAGTGGATCAATTACAGCAACTGAAGGAGGAACACAACAAGTTAGTGTTGCAAAGAAATCGGCAACGGGATCTCCGGTGCATGCAAGTGAAGTCCATGAACCCGATTCACCATCTCCGTAGGTATCAACTGATATATTCAAAGATGCTCCTTGCACACATGCGGCCGGTGGTAATGTAGTAATGGTCCAGCAAAAGGTCCAGTCACAAACATTATTCGGATTGTTATCCCCAAAATTATTTCCGGGATTACCATCTGTAACACCTCCAACATTTCCTAATGCCGATTCGAAATAAAATCCGGGACCTGTGACATTACCTGTTGAAGTGCTGGTAACATTTGTATTGTACCAAGACCATGTACCTTGTCCGGAACATGAAACAGGAGGATTTGTAACAAGCGTACTCATATCCCATCCTGCACCAAAAGAAGGGACAATTCCATGAAGCCAGTTGATAGAAGTTTGATTGTAATCGGTTACCGTATAACAAAACGTTACTGTTTGTCCAGCAGAATATGTTCCGTTAGTTGGTGGGGGTGCCGCTGTAAATCCACTTTGTATCACGCAACCCTGACAATCGAAATTATTTTGCATCGAAAGTGTAAATGCACACTGGTCGTTCAAATTTCCTCCACTCACCTGAAGATAATAAGTACCCGGCGCTAGTCCGCCAAATGAGGTATTCAATAGTCCGCCTCCACCAATGGCGCAACCACGACCTGTTAAATTGTTGCAATTATTTCCGGCATACAATCCAATGTTTGGAGTTTGCATTCCTGCAATCTGAATATTTAAAGTAGGTCCGGTGATTGTAAAACGATACCATACATCTGTTGCTGGAGATGCCATATTTCCAGCAGGCTGGCAACCTGATAGCGTAGTGTATGGATTTTCTGCTGTAGCGCAAATATTGGTAGTGTTAAAATTTGCCCATGCGCCCACACCGTTAGGACATGCTGCCGGGGCAGGTAATGCGCCCAGATTCATCGCGCCACTGCAAGCATCATTTGCAGGTGGAGCACCACCATTGCATGACGGACAGGCAGAACCAGGACAAGGTACGCAGGATAGCACAGCCTCAAATCCTGGTCCCCGTTGTGAAAAATCAGATGTAAATTCAAAAGTTAAACAACCGGTTGTTGATGTAAGCATGCCTGGAATTGTTGTTCCGGTATAAGTTCCCAAAACAGGTGCTGATGTGTTGGAACCATTATAAACTGTTAAGAAATCAAATCCATCTTCAATGTCAAATGCACTGAATGATACCCGCACACATTCACCGGGAACATTCGAACAAAAAGTCATTACATAGTTTTCGCCATTTGCATAATTTCCACCACTCCCACCACTGTCATAAAAGTTTCCCGAACAAGTGGAAACAGTTGAGTTAGAAATGTTATAATTTTGAGCAAACACGGAGCTGAAATGTACCAGCAGAAAAATTAGTGTGCTTAGAAGTAATTTTTTCATCATACTCATTTAGTTGGTTGATGAATCATCTAAAATTACATTTCAATTAACAACTATTGTTACCGGGCTTCCCGAAAAGTCCACAGTACTTAATAAAAATGTTGTCGTTGTAAAAATGCAATTCACTGATGATCCGTTTAGATTCAATAAAATTTTCGAGCGAATCTGAAACCTAATGGCCTGGAGCGATGCTGGTGGGGTAGATCTTTGTCTAACTGATTGGTAATGATATGAAAAAGGTTCAGTTTTGACAAGAAAAATCGCTCTTTTCTTATATATTGACGATACGTAGTTGATTATCAGCCTCTTAAGATGTTAACTGGTGTGTATAATCCACTCATTTTCAGGATTAATACCATTTCTAATCACCGGTTCGGCAATTTCCCGGCAAGGTAAAAATAGGGATCAAAAAGATGATGAATGAAAATCTGATCCTTATTATCGGGAAAGAGGTCCTTATAATTGGAATCAGGAATCATCACAATTGTATTTCCCGCCCGAGAATAATTGCTGCTGTTGAAGTATAGCGGTGGTGCAAATTCAGGTAGATGTTTCCGAACCAGCACAGAAATTTTCCTGCCCAAGTATTTCTGATAATTTCGAAGTGCTTTTCGTGGTGGGTTCGATAACTTGCGATATATTTTCCGCATGATAATACGTTGCGGAAAAGGTTGTTTTTGTATAGATGCAGAAGCATTTGCAAATGGATTTACACCATTGAAATCGTAAACAGTTTGAATGGTCACAGGAGTTTCAGGAACCCAATCAGCACTGTTCACAACATTGTAAGCCCATCCTTCTTCATTTTGTGCTTCATACTCATAAGCATAATAGAGGTTGCCGGGTTTAGGTGCAGCACTGGAATAGGTTTTAAAACGTATTTTATCAGATAATCTTCCTGATTTTTGTAAGGACTGTAAATGAGAATTCAACAAGAATGTAATTCCGCCACCCTGACTGTGACCGGTAATTATAAATTGTGTAATTCCTTGATGGAACAAGGAGTCAATTTTCGGTAAAATATCACGCGATAACATCCCGGTTCCTATTAACCATCCTATGTGAACTGCTGCTTTGGGATCATCAGCCAGTTGATATTCGAAGTTGTATTTTTTTTCGAGTTGCAGACTTCCTTTTGCAGGTACCATAGCTGCATAAAAATTAGCCAGCCAGCTCACCATTTCACGGGTAGTTCCCCGAATACTGATCACTGCAATGCTGTCAGTATTCATCCATAAATCCCATCTGTTATCGAGACCAACTATTCCTGACCGGTAAATTAAACGGTATCCCTGTGGCGATGTAGCATTCATTGCCATATCCAATTCGTCAACTTGTCGTAATGCCAATTGCAACATTTGAATATATTCGGTCTTTTTAAAGCCCGGTTGTAATTTTTGAGCTATTGCTGAAAAGCTTATGATGCCAATAATCACTGTTAAATACCATTTTTTCATAGTAGAAATGTATTATTTGAAGAACGTATACTCATAAACAGATAATCGATATGGTATGTTTAATTTTTTTTGTGAAGGAGCAGATTTATTTATTGGAAAATTTTTCTGCAGCATGCATGTTTGCCATTTTTACCAATTGCCAATAGGGTGGGAGGTAACCTTTTGTCTTTTGAAATTCATTTGCTGACACTTTTATTTGTTTAACCAAATCTTCATGATTTTCGGTCAACCACGTATTTTTTAATGCGGTAGTTGCATTCATGCCTTCCGGAATTGGTCCAATATAACCCATTTTATTTTTGATAACACTCCAGCCTTTTAACACTCTGGCAACCGGCAGCAACCAAAATGATGCTTCGGGTTGTAAGCCTTGTTTTGCCTGCTCGTACAATGCATCCATTGCTGCATTATAAACATGATCTTCCCATAGTAAATCACGATCGTACCATTCTGCAATCAACATCATTTCTTTGTCATATTCTAAATCAGAAGGCATTTGTGTGGAGAAGTATTGCACACCAAAGCTATTCAGCCAGGCAACAGCTCCGGGATGTGAAATGCCAGAGGGAACTGACCAAAGTTTGATCCCCTGTGTGCTGTATGCATAGGACGCAACTTCACTGCAAAACATTTTATCGGCATCCTGGAAATCCATGCTGAAATCGTATGGAATACTGTGTTTTGAAAGTAATTCAAGCATTGAGCCGGCAGCTTTGTGCGCTACCATTTTGTCATTAGTATTGCGTTTTCGAAGTACCAGAATACGTTGTTTTTTATCTTTGAAATACGCTGTAGAATCAGCAATAGCTACTCCTTTTTCAATATGTGATTCAATAACTTTTATTTCTTTTCCGGATTCATTTATGTGGAGTAAAGCGACATGAGAAAAGTTTCCTGGAAAGTTACTTGCCCTGGCAATTAATGCAGATACCGATGCGCTTCCTCTCGATAATAGCACATCTCCACTTTTTATTTGTAAGCCATGAACATTGATTCCGGAGTCATCTTCTTTACCGGAGTCAAATATCACCAGTGCATCAGATTTTTGAGGCAATTGCAAAATAATTTCCTCCATTGCGGCACGAGTTCCATACAACAATTTGTAGATGCTCCTTTTCGTGTTGATATCATCCGGTAGCAAGGTCTGCATTTCTTTCACAGCAATGCGGATCTTCTTATATCTCGCATACAGCGAATCAGTATAAGCAGGTTGAAACGGAATCAAGATACTGTAATTAAAAAAACTAATCAGTAATGAGTCTGCTGCCGGTGAAAGTAGTTCTTTTTCATTCTTGGAAATTAATTGTATCAGACTGTCAGTTTCATTCTGATAATATATCAATTTGGTGAAAATATTCGGATCATGATTGGTTTGCAAATGTTCAAAATCGGTTTCCAGTTTGTTCCATAAGGTATCACTTCCCCATTCAAAAGGCTGCTCTGTTGTGGTCAACCGAACCGGATTTTCCGATGAAAAAGGAATCATCAGAATGAGATACAACAGAATGATGGCTGCGAGTATCCTGAAGAGAATTTTCATCATTTAGAGTTAAAATGTACTGCTAATTTTTTGGCCATTCGTGTTCGAGTAATCCATAAATTTCGGAATCCAGAAACCTGTCATTGTAATAAAAGTTTTCACGGAATAAGGCTTCTTTTTTAAAACCATTCCGAATTAAAAGTTTTCTTGACGACTCGTTTCCGGTGTTAATATTTGCTTCAATTCTGTGAAATCCAATATTGCTGAATCCAAAGGATATAGCACTGATCACAGCCTCTTGCATAATTCCTTTTTTTTGAAAATCGGTGTGCAGCATGTAACCAAGTTCACCCATCAAATTGGTTCCATCAATGTTATGGTAACTAACTGTACCAATCATTCTGGATGCCCCAACTTCTGTAATTGCCCACAGCAAACCTTCTCCTTTTTGAATCGTATCTTCAATCTTGGATATCAATTCAAGTGCTTCACTTATTTCACGCATAACCGGTCTGTCGATGTATTGCATCATAGCAGGATCGCTTCGCATTTCCAACAGCCATTCTGCATCATCTACTGATATGGCACGAAGATGTATTCGCTTTGTTTGCAGTTCAGGAAATGTGGTGAAATTCAGATTCAGGCTTCTCATCATTACATGTTTTACAGAGGTCGTCAAATCTACAAATAAACCTATTGAATTTTACAGGATTTTATTAATTTTGTGCCATGTTTAAACTGAAGTTACCTACCGATCCCAAATGGGTCCGAAATGTTGTTGAGAAGAACATTCCGGAAATATTAACCGATCATGCCTGGTGTGAACAAAAAGCCGCAACCAATGCCATTTCTATAGTTGTGAAGTTTCCGGAACTTACAGAACTGGTTCAGGAAATGATATCATTAGCAAAAGAAGAGCTATCTCATTTTGAAATGGTTCACAATCTTATTCAAAAAAGAGGTTATGAACTGGGGCGTGAAAGGAAAGATGATTATGTAGGGTTACTTTATAATTTCATGCGAAAAGGAGGTGCCAGAAATGAAATGCTAATCGACAGATTGCTGTTTGCAGCTATGATCGAAGCAAGAAGTTGCGAACGTTTTAAAGTGCTATCTGAAAATATTGATGATGCGGAACTCGCTTCGTTTTACAATGAACTAATGATCAGTGAAGCCAATCATTATACCATGTTCATTGGCTTTGCCCGTAAGTATGCCGGTACTATTGATGTGGAAAAACGTTGGGAAGAATGGCTGGCATTTGAAGCTCAGGTGATACAGAATTTTGGTGTGAAAGAAACCGTACACGGTTAAGCACTTTTCATTTCCTGTTCTTTATCCAGTATTTCAAAAACGGAATTATTGGAAATGTATTCAGGAACTATTTCCTTCATTTTTCTTACCAGATTGATATTATCCTGTGCATTAAAAAGTGATACCAGCTCATCAACATTTTGCTTCACTTCATCAAAATCATATTCCTTAACTTTTGCAACCATGATTTTTTCGTGATGTGTAGGAATGGTGTTTTCTTCATTGTTCAATAATTCTTCATACAGCTTTTCACCCGGACGAAGTCCCGTAAATACCAACTGAATATCTTTGCCTAATTCCAAACCACTCAACTGTACCATTTTCTTAGCCAGATCTGTAATTTTAACCGATTTACCCATGTCGAAAATGAAAATTTCACCACCTTTTCCCATAGCACCGGCTTCGAGTACCAACTGACAGGCTTCAGGAATGGTCATGAAAAAACGCGTAATTTCCGGATGCGTGATAGTTATAGGTTGCCGCGATTCAATTTGTTTGTTAAAGCGAGGTATCACGGAACCATTCGAACCTAATACATTTCCGAAACGTGTTGTTATAAATTTGGTTTTCGATTTTTTATTCAGCGATTGAATGTAAATCTCAGCAATGCGTTTGGTTGCTCCCATAATACTGGTGGGATTTACTGCCTTGTCGGTTGATACCATTACAAATTTTTCAACTCCAAACTCATCCGATAGCTCTGCTGTTATTCTGGTGCCTTTTACATTGGTAAGAATGGCTTCTGAGGGATTATTTTCCATCATGGGCACATGCTTATAGGCAGCAGCATGAAATACGATTTGTGGTCTGAAAGTCCGGAATACATTTAGCATCCGCTCCTGATTCCTGATATCCGCTATCACCGGCTCTGTCACCTTTCCCTGACGCATTTCATTGGTCTCGAGCTCCAGATCATACATCGGTGATTCCGCACAATCGAGCATGATTACCTTGGCGGGATTAAATCGCAGTACTTGTCTGACAATTTCACTGCCGATTGATCCTGCCGCACCGGTAATGAGAATGGTTTTTCCGGTAAGTTGTGAAGTAATGGCCGCAGTATCCAATCTGATTGGATCTCGCTCCAGTAAATCTTCAATTTTTATCTTCTTAATCTGCTTAAAGCTCAATGCCCCATTAATCCAGTTGGTAACGGGTGGTACAGTAAGTACTTTGGTATGATGCCTCAAACACATCTCCACAATTTCCTGTTTTCGGGCTGGAGCCAGATTCTGGATAGAAATAATTAAGTGCTGAACCTCATTTTCTGCCAGGAGTCGCTCCAGATCCTCATCGGTATCATAGATGGAAACCCCTTCCACTTTCTTACCCGATTTTTTATAATTATCGTCCACAAATGCCAATACCTTGTACTTGGAACCTGCATCGCGGTCGAGTGTTCGCTTGGCGATAACCCCCGCTTCCCCTGCACCAAAAATGATCACATTGGTTTTTTCTTTGCTGGGGTTCATGGTTTCTATATAGAGTATTTTTATCAGCATCCTGGTGGATGTCATGATAAATACAGATAACAGAAACTCAATGATTACTATTGTATATGGAAGTACGTAATTGCCTGTTATATAAAAAGATATCGGGTTAATGACGCTGAAAAATATGGAACCGGCCAGTAAAGTGGAGACAATTCTTTGAACGTCTTTTGTGCTGGTGTAGCGGATGATATTTGCATAGGTTTTGAAAATGTAAAAACTAAGGCCCCTGACTGCAATAAAAGAAGGAATTACATAGTAAAATGTTGCCACTTCCACAGGTGGAATGGTGAAGTTAAACCTGACAAAATAAGCCACAATAAGGGAAACCGATACTATTCCCATATCAAGCAGGAAGATGATCCCACGTGGTAAATTTGACTTAAACATCCTTTTTTTTATGATTTAGAAGACAAAGATACACGAAATTTGATGAATATGAGGATTTTAGGGTCTTAGGTAGGATGATTTTTTTTCATAAATTTGCCATCTCAAAATCAAACCAATATTTAACCGATATGAAACCGACATCTTTAGTAACTGGCGGAGCAGGCTTTATAGGTGCTCACGTAACCAATGAATTGGTAAAAATGGGTCATCAGGTAATTGTGCTCGACGATCTTAGTGGTGGTTTTCAGGAAAATGTGAATCCCAAAGCTGTTTTTGTGAAGGGATCGATTACAGATGCCGATTTGGTTGCTAAATTATTCGAGGAACATAAGTTTGATTATGTATATCACCTGGCTGCCTATGCTGCAGAAGGGTTAAGTCATTTTATAAAGAGATTCAACTACACCAATAATCTTATTGGTAGTGTTATTTTGATTAATGAAGCAGTTAAGCACAAAATCAAGTGTTTTGTTTTCACTTCTTCAATTGCAGTCTATGGTGCTGCAAAGCCTCCAATGCGTGAAGATACCATTCCATTGCCTGAAGATCCTTATGGGATTGCCAAACTTGCTGTTGAACAGGATTTGCGTTGCACACATGAAATGTTCGGTCTTAATTATGTGATTTTCCGTCCACATAATGTTTATGGGGAGTATCAGAATCTGGGTGATCGCTACCGCAATGTGGTAGGGATTTTTATGAATCAGCTGATGCAGGGCAAACAACTTACTGTTTTCGGTGATGGCGGTCAAACCCGTGCATTCAGCTACATCGGTGATGTTGCTCCTTACATTGCACAATGTGTGGATGTACCTGCTGCTTATAACCAGATATTTAATATTGGTGCCGATCAGGATTATTCAGTTGCTGAACTTGCTAAAACTACCATGAAAGCTATTGGTATCGAAGGTGAATTGCGACATCTGCCTGCCCGTAATGAAGTGGTTCATGCGCATTCCGATCACTCTAAAATTAAGAGTGTGTTTGATATGACTCCTGCTTTAGGTTTGTACGATGGACTGAAGAAAATGTCTGATTGGGCAAAAACTGCAGGTATCCGTAAAAGTCCTAAATTTGAAAATATTGAGATAACCGAGAAGCTTCCTGCTGTCTGGCTCGAAGATTAATATGCCGAGAATTTTATTTATTGCTTCTCATCGTCCCGATCGCTCACCGGCCCAACGTTTCCGGTTTGAGCAATATTTATCCTGCCTGAAAGAAAATGGTATCGATTATGATTTTTCGTACCTGATCACCGAGGCTGATGATAAAATATTTTATGCTCCGGGAAATCTGGTGAATAAATTGTTGGTCTTCTTCAAAAGTGCTCTCCGCCGTTTTCGTGATGTGATAAATGCAGATAAGTACGATATCATTTTTGTGCAGCGTGAGGCATTCATGACGGGATCATCATTCTTTGAAAAACGTTTCGCAAAAAGTAAAGCACGTCTGGTTTTCGATTTCGATGATGCTATCTGGTATCACGATGTTTCCGATGCCAATAAAAAGTTTGGCTGGCTGAAAGATCCCAGTAAAACCGGTAGAATAATCGGTTTGTCGGATCTGGTTTTTGCAGGCAATCAATATCTCGCCGACTACGCAGCACGCTTCAATAACAAAGTTATTATTGTGCCTACAACTATCGATACCGAAGAATATAAACCGGTTCGAAATGTGAAGCGAACCGATAAAGTGGTAATTGGATGGAGTGGAAGTATCACCACTATCCGTCACTTTGAACTGGCCTTGCCATTTTTGAAAATTCTGAAAGAAAAGTATGGCGATAAAATTGACATCCGCGTTATTGGAGATGGCAATTATAAGAATGCTGAACTTGGAATTCAGGGCCTCGCATGGCGTAAAGAAACGGAACTCGATGAACTAAGTTCGTTTGATATCGGCATTATGCCAATTCCAGATGACGACTGGTCGAAAGGCAAATGCGGTCTTAAAGGTTTACAGTATATGGCTCTCGAAATAGCAACTGTAATGTCGCCGGTGGGAGTGAACAGTGAGATTATTCAAAATGGTGTAAATGGTTTTCTGGCTGCTACAACCGAAGAATGGGTGAGTGCAATCAGTACACTGATCGATGATCAGGAAATGAGAAATCGTTTTGGTAAAAATGCACGTACCACAGTAATCGATAAATATTCTGTTGCATCACAGAAAAAAGTATATTTAAATTCATTTCAACAATTAATTACGAATAAAAATAAATAATCATGAAACAAACGGCTTTAACAGATCAACATATAGCACTTGGTGCAAAAATGGTAGAATTTGCAGGATATAATATGCCTGTTTTATACTCGGGAATTAATGATGAACACGAAACCGTAAGAAAAAAAGTTGGTGTTTTTGATGTTTCTCACATGGGCGAATTTATTCTGAAAGGCTCCGATGCTCTTGATCTTATTCAGCGTGTTACGAGTAACGATGCATCGAAACTTACCGATGGGAAAGTGCAGTATTCATGCCTTCCGAATGCAACCGGTGGTATTGTCGATGATTTATTGGTTTACCGCATTGATGAAGCAACTTATATGCTGGTTGTGAATGCATCGAACATTGAAAAAGACTGGAACTGGATTCAGTCACACAACACCAAAGGTGTTGAAATGCATAATATTTCTGATAAAACTTCACTGCTTGCAGTGCAAGGTCCCGATGCTGTTAAAGCATTGCAGTCACTGACTGATGTTGATCTTTCGTCTATCGAATATTACAATTTTGTAAAAGGCACCTTTGCAGGAAAAGCCAATATTTTGATCTCTGCTACAGGTTATACCGGTGCGGGTGGATTTGAGATTTATTTCGAAAATGAACATGCACAACATATCTGGAATGAAGTTTTTAAAGCAGGCGCTCCTTACGGGATAAAACCTGCTGGCCTCGGATGCCGCGATACACTTCGTCTGGAAATGGGATTCTGCCTGTATGGCAATGATATCGATGACACTACATCGCCGATTGAAGCAGGTTTGGGATGGATTACCAAGTTTACCAAAGAATTTACCAATTCGGCAGCTTTGAAAAAACAAAAGGAAGATGGTGTTACCCGCAAACTGGTGGCTTTCGAAATGATCGATCGCGGTATTCCCCGTCACGGCTACCCGATTCAAGATGCCAATGGGAATGTTATCGGTGAAGTTACCTCCGGAACACAATCCCCATCCCTGCAAAAGGCTATTGGAATGGGCTATGTAACTACCGCTAATTCAAAGGAAGGAAGTGAAATTTACATCAATGTCAGAGATAAAGGCTTGAAAGCCAGCGTTGTAAAACTTCCATTTTATAAAAAGTAAAGTTTACTTAACTTTGCGCGGATTTTGGATAAAGAATCCCGGATCTGTTTAATGACAGCATTTTTCGTTGCCTGATGGGTTGGTAATTCCAGCCACAAGTAAGCACCTTGCGCTATGAAGAAAAAAAGTATTGACGTTTGTTTTTCGCCTGCATTGTTTCATCTGTATGATGCATCCGAAAGTATTGTGGTGGTGATAGATGTTTTAAGAGCAACATCGTCGATTTGTATCGCCTTTGAACATGGGGTGCGCAGCATTGTGCCGGTTTCAAAAGTGGAAGAAAGCAGTGCATACCGCGCTAAAGGGTATCTGGTGGGCGCTGAAAGAAAAGGGGAGATGGTGGAAGGCTTTGATCTTGGAAATTCTCCCTTTAGCTACATGGATCCCAAAGTTAAAGATCGTGATATTGCACTTACTACTACCAATGGTACACAGGCAATTGCTATTGCCAGAAATGCATTCCAGATTGCAATCGGTTCATTTTTGAATCAGGATGCGCTTTGCAACTGGCTGAAGCAACAGAATCGCAATGTGATTTTGCTTTGTTCAGGATGGAAGAATTCGTTTAATTTTGAAGATACCCTTTTTGCTGGAGCAGTAGTACATAAATTACTCGATAATTTTGAATTAACCGATCATCGCGATTCTGCTTTGGCAGCAATGCAATTATATGATCTTGCCAAAGATGATCTTTATGGTTTTCTGGAACAATCATCACACCGTAAAAGACTCGAGAAACTTCAGATTGAAGATGATATCGTTTTCTGCCTGACCCCAAATCAAACCGATTGTATTCCTGTTATGGTTGGCGATGCTATCTATAACCTGAATGTTTTGCAGTCGATGTAATTTTTGGATTTCACTTAATTTGACTGTTAAATAGTTTTCTTTAACAGGAATTAGTTTGCTTTTATATTTTTCAACTATATTTTTTATCAACTTTTAAAAACTTTTCAAATGAAAAAAACAATCAAATTTCTACTCATCGCAATTGCCTTAATTTTATTGGCAGGATCTATTTTTGGCTGGGGATTCTGGGGCCATCAGCGAATCAACAGAATGGCGGTTTTCTCAATGCCACCCGAAATTTTTGCATTTTATAAATATCATATCGACTACATCACAACGCATGCCGTTGATCCCGATAAAAGGCGTTATGCTGTAGAAGGAGAAGCTGCATGTCATTACATCGACATCGACCGATATGGAGCGCATCCATTCGACAGTATCCCCGAAAGGTGGAAAGATGCCGTTGCAAAATATACAGAAGATACTTTGATGGCTCATGGAATTGTTCCCTGGCATATCGAAAAAATGATGTTCCGTTTAACCAATGCCATGCGTGAAAAAAATCTGTCTAAGATTTTAAAGTATACCGCCGATATCGGTCATTATATCGGTGATGCTCATGTGCCGCTTCATTGTACCAGTAATTATAACGGGCAGTTAACGGGGCAACATGGTATCCATGGTTTTTGGGAATCCAGAATTCCGGAATCTTTTGGTGAGGAATTTGATTATTTTGTTGGAAGGTGTAGTTATATTAAATCTCCTTTGAAAGAAGCCTGGAAAATAATCAAAGCCAGCTATGCTGCACACGATTCTGTTCTTTTATTTGAAAGAAAATTAAATGCTTCTTTTCCTGCCGACAGAAAATATGCTTACGAGCTTAAAGGAAATATGACCGTTAAAGTGTATTCGATTGAATATACCAAAGCTTATGATAAGATGTTGGATGGTATGGTTGAAAGGCGAATGCGTACTGCAATTTTAAGTGTTGCATCATTTTGGTACACTGCCTGGGTGAATGCCGGCCAACCCGATTTATCATCCTTAGTCGGACTAAATCTTTCTGAAGCGGAACTCGATGCCATGAAGAAAGAGGCTGCATCGTGGGAGTACAAAAAACTTCCTGTTAAAGGCCATGAAGATTAAAGCAGAATTGGTATTTTTACAGAAATTAAATAAGTATGGAGAAGCCTGCAAATTATCTGGAATATAATCGTGAAGCATGGAATCATCTGGTGCGATCAGGAAACCGTTGGACTATTCCGGTATCTGAAAAGGAATTGGAAGAAGCACGAAATAGTGAGCTAAAACTTATTCTTACACCTACAAAAATTGTCCCTGCTGATTGGTATCCTGCCAAAGGCAGTAAAGTGCTTGGGCTTGCATCGGGTGGGGGACAACAAGGGCCACTCATGGCTGCTGCCGGATTTGAAGTTACCATTTTTGATAACTCTCCCGGGCAGTTGGCGCAGGATCGTAAAGTTGCTGAAAGTCATGGATTGAATATCAGACTTGTTCAGGGAGATATGGCAGATCTTTCGGTGTTTCCGGATGGTGAATTTGATATGGTTTTTAATCCCTGTTCAACGGCATTTGTGCCCGATGTGAAAGCTGTTTATAAAGAAGCTGCCAGAGTACTAAAACCCGGAGGTATTTTCATGACCGGTTTTACCAATCCTGTGTACCATTTATTCGATATTTTTAAAGCTGAAAAAGGGGAGTTTACACTCAAGTACAGTCAGCCTTATTCCGATCTCGAATCTTTAAATGATGAGGAGCTGCGTTTCTTCACCGATCAGAATGAACCTGTAGTATTTGGTCATTCTTTGGAAGCATTTTTAAACGGTCAATTGGAAGCTGGTTTGATGCTAACTCATTTATTTGAAGATAGTTGGGGTGGAACTAACCCTATCGACAAGCACATGCCTTTCTCGATGGCAACCCGGGCAATCAAGCGAAGTTGATTTTAACAATTGCCGGTGGTTAACTTGTTTATACCGAACCTGTCATCACTCTTGAATTCCGTACATTTGAAGTTCAATTTTTAATGAATGAATACTTCGGATTTCAGAGTAGAAAAGGATTTCCTGGGACAGATGGAAATCGATTCCAATGCGTACTACGGAATTCAAACACGCAGAGCAATTGAGAATTTTCACATTACCGGAATACCGATCGGGCGAGAACCTTTATTTATACAGGGTTTTGGTTATGTGAAAAAAGCTGCTGCAATTGCCAATCGCGATTGTGGCGTTATTTCTCCCGCTGTTGCGGATGCCATTATTTATGGAAGTGATCAGTTGATTGCAGGCAAGTATTTGGATCAGTTTATAACTGATATGATCCAGGGTGGTGCCGGCACTTCCTGCAACATGAATGCGAATGAAGTGATTGCCAACATTGGTTTGGAATGGATGGGTAAGCAGAAAGGTGAGTATGCATTTTTACACCCAAACAATCATGTGAACTGTTCACAATCTACTAATGACGCATACCCAACTGCCTTCCGAATTGCATTGTACCATAAAATTTCTGCCTTCATCGATGCTATGAGACAGGTTCAGGCAGCTTTCGCAGAAAAAGGAGTTGCTTTTGCTGAAATTATTAAAATGGGACGCACGCAATTACAGGACGCTGTTCCAATGACACTCGGTGCCGAATTTAAAAGTTATGCAACTACCATCGGTGAAGATATTCAGCGTATGCTTGAAGTGCAACAGTTGATCACCGAAGTAAATATGGGTGCCACCGCAATTGGAACCGGTATAAATGCACCGGATGGTTATGCGGAGAAAGTAACACAGGTGCTCGCCGAACTTACAAATATTCCTTTAACGCTTTCACCCGACCTGATTGAAGCAACTGTTGATACAGGTGCATACATTCAAATTTCTGGAACTTTGAAAAGGTGTGCTGTGAAGCTTTCTAAAATTTGCAACGATCTGCGCTTACTCTCCTCAGGTCCCCGCACCGGACTGAATGAAATTAACCTTCCGCAAATGCAACCCGGTTCTTCCATCATGCCCGGTAAAGTGAATCCCGTAATTCCCGAAGTAGTAAATCAGGTGTGCTTTTATGTAATTGGTGCCGATGCTACTATTACCATGGCTTGTGAAGCAGGACAGTTGCAATTAAATGTGATGGAGCCCGTGATCGGATTCAGTTTATTCACAGCACTGGAATACATGACACATGCATGCACTACACTAAGTGATAAATGTGTGAAAGGTATAACCGCAAATCCTGAGGTTTGTTATCAGTCAGTGATGAACAGTGTAGGAATTGTTACTTCATTGAATCCAATTCTTGGGTATGAGAAAACTTCTGAAATAGCGAAGGAAGCATTGCGAACCGGAAAAACAGTTTACCAGATTGTTGTCGAAGAGCAAATGCTGATATCGGATGACAAATGGCAGGAAATTTATTCGTTGGAAAATATGATTCATCCGAGATTTATTGTCTGAGCTTATCATGGAAACAATAATTGGAAACGATGTTGAGCAGGCAGCTAAATTTCTTCGCTACGGAGCATTAGTTGCTATTCCTACCGAGACCGTTTATGGACTTGCAGGAAATGCTTTGCATGAAGCAACTGTGCTAAATATTTTTCATGTAAAAGATAGGCCGGTCTTTGATCCGCTGATAGTTCATGTAAAAGGAATTGATGACATTCACAGGTATGCCAAATCTGTACCTGCAGATGCAGAAGTTTTGATGCAGAAATTTTGGCCGGGTCCGTTAACTATATTGTTGCAAAAACAGCAACTGATTCCTGATCTTGTTACATCCGGTCTCAATACGGTTGCTCTTCGTATGCCTGCACATCCACTCACACTGGCACTGCTGAATGAACTCGATTTTCCACTTGCTGCTCCCAGTGCAAATCCGTTTGGTTATATCAGTCCAACTACTGCACAGCACGTTTACGATCAGCTGCAAGGTAAACTTCCTTATATTTTAGATGGCGGACCGTGTAGTGTAGGAGTGGAGTCTACTATTCTGGGATTTGAAAATGATCAGCCGGTGGTTTACCGGATAGGTGGCTTACCGGTTTCAGAAATTGAAAAGTTGATTGGACCAGTTTCTGTGCAGCCAAATGCATCAAGTAATCCACGTGCTCCGGGAATGTTAAAGAGCCACTATGCACCTTCAAAACCTTTGTATTTCGAGAAAGAGGAAAATTTAGCACTCATGAACTTATCAGGAAATGGAGCGCTGATTTGCTTTGAAAACTTTAAAACCGATTTGCCTTTCCGTCAATTTCCGCTTTCGCGAGATGGCAATAGCTCAGAAGCAGCCCGGAATTTATTTGCCACATTACGAGAACTCGATAAATCAGATTTCGATTTCATTTGCGCCATTCCCTTCCCCGACGAGGGCCTTTGTAAAGCCATAAACGACCGCCTTGTGAGAGCAAGCAGCCACATGGAATGATAAATTATAAATGATAAATGATAGATGAAGGGCTGCTAAAATGATGTGCAGAGGACGGAAGGATTTTTATTTCTGCTCAGAAAATAATTCGTTAAAATTATAAATTATAAATGATAAATGATAGATTGAATTTTGCACAGAAATAAATTTACTGTTCAATCAAAATGTTATTATTCATTTTTCAATTCTTGTTAATCAATATTCAATGGGATTAAGAATTAAGGATTAAGTATTAAGGATTGCCGGAGGGATCTCTGATCCTGACAACTGAAATATGCGGATCTCTGATCCGCCTTATCAAGGATTAAGGATTTTTTCTGCTCAGTAGGGAAATTGGTTA
>CAUJFJ010000350.1 GCA_963169675.1 Bacteroidota bacterium | reverse complement strand
TTTTTTCATGCAGCAATATTTGGAATCAGTTCAAAAATTAAAATGGATTATCTATGCAATGAAGGCTGTCTTCAGGGTGACAGCCTTCTTTATTGTATTTCAATAAACCGGAACAAGGAGTGATCGGTGTTACTTCACCACCACATCGTCAATCCGCCAGGTTGTAGTATTTGTAGTGCCATCACCAGAGTATTTAAATCCGATATGAGCACTGTTTCCGCTAAATGAAGTAAGAGGAACATTTCCGGAAGGAATCCAAACATACTGACCATCGGCTTGAACGGCAAGAGTGCAAGTAAGTTGTGTCCATGTTGCAGATGCGAAATTTACACCATCATAATCGGTAGAAATCCATACCGACAAACCATTGTGAACAAAGAATCCCCATGATGAACGGAAAGAAAGTGTATCAGCTGTTGCTAAATCAAAAGCCGGAGTAATCAACCATGATTCCATGTTTGGAAGACTTGAACCAAAGGCAGTAGCTTGTGCATAAGTATCTCCACTAAAAGAAGCTGCTCTCCAGTATCTGTTTCCAACTACTGCAGTATTTGACCATCCTGCCAAAGAAATATCAGAACCGCTTGTCTGGCTGCTGAAAGTTTCATTCACACCTGCACCAGGAGGAGGAGGATTTCCGGCACAACGGGTAGTATCCATAGCTACATCATTAACGTCGCGGATATACAACTGAGCATCGCTTCCGAAAACACTAAATACGGAAACCAGAGAACCATTTCCATTAGGAACATTATCACCACCAAAATTCGCGAAGTTACTTGAACGTAATTCGATTGAACCTCCGCTACAATTTTTCACAACCAGATTTCTGGATTGTTGCAATATCATATCAGCATAAGTTTTTCCGGTATCAGCATCAGCAAATTCAACCTGATTGAGTTGAATTAAAGTATTCTGATAAAAATCAGGATCAGCAAGAACCTGATTAATTGTCACCAATTTCGGATTTACGGTAAGGTTATAAACTCCGGGAATTAAGTAATTATCTACCAATGTGTAAGGAATTGGTTCAACAGAAGGCTGAGAAGGGTTTGAATTATCAACGTAACCACCTAATTGAATCAGTTCATTATAATCTCCTAACCAAAGGCCTTTACATTTAACAAACACTCGGCGACCTACAGGATATTTCGTGTAATAATCAGAGATGTCAATACGGATGGCAATTCCACCGGTTGAATCCTGAAGTACGATAGTCTTGTAAAAATTACCTGATTTATCATCAGCAATTACAACACCGGCAATAATGATATCCGTATCAATGGAATCAAAATTCCCAGCAATGTAACCGGCTTTCAAATCTGCGATAGTAGTGTTGGCAATTAATGACGGATCAGATCCGCCTGCAGGAGGTGTATCAAAATCATCCTTTCTGCAGGATGAAATAAATACAGTAGCCATTAATGCTATTACTGCCAGTAAATTTCTCATTTTAATATTCATGACTTTATAGTTATATTTTTAGTTCATTCTTAAGATCAGGTTCACGAAATAGGTTGTGCCAAATGCATAGAAGTATTTGGGCTTAAAGGAATCAGGATTACGCTCTACATAATCATAACGAAGTTGCTCATATCCGCCTGTAATCTGGTCCTTATTGTTCAGGATATTTGATACTCCAACATTCAATACCAGGAAGCTGTTACGCTTCATGCTCTTGAAATAATTGTTCAACTTCCAGGATTTACCACCGAAGAAGTCGATAGTGAATTCGCTGTTTAGTTTCTCCTGTGTAACGATATTATCCCACTGAGTAGTTGTCTGATCAACTAAATCAACAGCGGCTTCTGTGCGGCGGGCAGGATTGAAATCGAGGTATGAATTGTTATAATAATTGAAGTTCAGATTTATGAACCAGAACTTTTTCGCACGATAATTAAATCCTAAAGTGAATGCATCCTGTGGCGTTCCACCAACGTAAAAATTCTTAGCATAAACCGTTTCATCATTCGCCAGTAATTCAGATGTATTATCGACTGAAATAGTAGCATTAGGACGGGAAGAATAATAATATTGACCAAGGGCAAGAACCATGCTGGTTGAAAATCCTTTACCCAAAGTGTAATCGACAGCCAGTTCAGTTCCTACGTGACGTTTATCGATATCGGTAATAGAATAGTTCACGAAATTTCTGTAATCAGAATGGTAGAAACTTACCGTGTTGGTTTGATTTGTGAATTGCGTATAATATACTACAGCACGGGCTTTCACTTTTGGAGCTCTCAATAAATATCCTCCCTCGGTACTGAAAATGCGTTCATCAGTCAATCCCGGAACATATTGATTTCTGGTACGGGCAGATACGAAAGCATTCTCGAAAAACGGTGCGCGAGTCATTTGGGCGACATTCATAAATAAATAATTTCTTCCATTCAACTTGTAGGTTGCTCCTCCCTTAACGGCATAATTAACGAAGTTCTGGGTTTTAGATTCACCAAATGAATTATTCTGGAACAATCCGTTTTTCACATTTCCAATACGCTTGTAACTGGTTTGTGAAATCTGTAATGCACCAAAAACATCAATTCTGTCGAATTTCCACTGGTTTTGCAACCAGGCAGAAATCTGAATAATATCAGAAGTATAGTTATATCCAAATTTATCACCTTCTTTCAAAATACGATTAGGGTTGTTGGCATCATTCTGAATTGCATTCAATGAATCAGCAAAATCCTGTTCTGCATATTGATTGATATCTACATAAAACTCGCCTCCAAGAAGATCTTTTACACGTTTAAAATTATCCGTTTTCTGTTTCATGAAGGAAGCTCCTGCAGAAAACTGTGTATTATCACTGAATGAATTATTGTAATTGGTACTGATGTGCATTTTTCTGGAATCAGCAACTCTTTCTTCAATAATATATTTAGATCTTTTTCCGGAGTATGTACTACCAGTTACACCATTGGCATTCTGAATTGTCTCGAATGAATTCAGGTTAATTTCATACAAATCGTCCCACTGAATCTGACGCAATGTTTCATTATTACGTAATTGATCAGCTACCATTTGTGCTATAGCAGGATCATCGATATAACTTGGCAATTTGCGATAAAAATCAGGGCGCGGATCAGGTGCATTATACCAATCTAAACCGGTATTAATGTTCTCTCCGAATGTATAACCGAAAGAAGACTTCAATGTTGAAAGGTTATTGATCTTCCAGTCGTGTGATAAAATAACTGTTGGCTGGTGACTGATGTTTACGGAAGCATTTCTCTTCTCACCATTCTGATATCCCCAGGAAGGGTTGTAATAATTGGAACCTGCTAAATCATACATTTCCTGCATGGCAGGAGAAGATTTCCCTCTTTCAGTAGGAGTACCAAAAGCCGTAAGACTGATTGAGTGATCAGTATTTAGAATTTTTTCGCCTGCTAAAAAATAAGACCAACCGCTGTAATATGTTCCGGGAACATAGCCTTCATCAGACCATCTTCTTGATAATGATCCGGCAAACGCCCAGCCACCTTTTAATAAACCTGTTCCATAAGTAACCATTGCACGATTTTCGTAAGCACGATTTGAAAGTGCAAACGATGCCTGCAATTGTTTTCTTTGTTTGGATGCTCTGGTATCGAGGAACGTTCCACCGCCAATTCCACCAAAGGCAAATCCGGAAGCAGCCAGTCCTGTAAAACTTTCACGGTTACGGGTTACATCATTCAATCCGCCCCACAAGTAGAACATAGAGTTACCACTAACCAAGTCAGTCATGGGAACACCATTCATGTAGGTGACATTATTGTCATTGTCGTATCCGCGAACTTTGAATCGTGCAGCGCTGAAAGTAAAAGATGCTGCCGCATTAAAAGCATCACGGGAAGCACTGAGTACACCCGATACTGATTGCGTAGAAGACTCCTTTACATCTGTATCAGAAAGTGAAACAGTTGGTATATTATCCTGTGATTCCTCCGCCATCGAAAGCGATGTAGTGGTATTCAGAAATCCTAAATCGGTTTCTGCACCTGCAACTTTAATTGCCTGTGAATAAGGAGTATGATTTTCGGCTACTACCTCAACCGTATAATCACCCACAGGAACATTTTCCATTTGGAATAAACCGTTTTTATCGGTTGTGGCTGTGTAGGTAGTACCTTTAAGAGAAACTACAGCTCCTTCAACAAAATTATTCAGGTCATCAGTGATGATACCTTTAACTTTAGCGTTTTGAGCAAACGTGCAGTGACTAACAACAACAAGTGCAATTGTTAGCACAAATCGGAATATGTTCATAGTATGGAATTGTCCCGGGATGCAGGGGTGTTTAGGGACGGCAAAGATAGGTAAAACCCCCGAATAGGCTACCAGGGTTGTTCATAAAATTGTTAACCCGGTATTAAATTAAAGCAAACTCAAGTAATTCGGGTCGTGTTTCGTAGATTTGCATCCGCAAAATAATGCAAAAACCATGAAGAAATTTATCGTATTATTCTTATTTTCAGCACTTTACGTAAATATTTGCGTTGCTCAGGATACTGAAACACAACAATATAAGGTAGCATGTGTAGGTTTTTACAATCTGGAAAACCTTTTTGA
>CAUJFJ010000349.1 GCA_963169675.1 Bacteroidota bacterium | reverse complement strand
CGATATCCAATGATGTCGAATTACCAGGTAGTTATTGTTCGGGAAGCACAGGATGTGAAAGATCTTTTTAAGAAAAAAAGATCCGGTGATGATGATGATGATTCTGATGCTGATTCAGATTCCGGCGATGATAAAGATCCTTTAGTTCAATATCTGCAAAAACCATTGCAGTCAACTTTACTGGTATTTTGTTATAAATATAAGAAGCCCGATAAGCGGACGAAAGCAGGAAAATTACTGGAAAAAACCGGTGTCGTTTTTGAAAGTAAAAAATTATACGAGAACAAGATTCCGGCATGGGTCACTGCTTATGTGAAATCAAAAGGGTGTCAGATCCAGGATGATGCAGCGAATTTGCTTGCGGAATATTTAGGTACTGATTTGGCTAAGGTTTCGAATGAACTGGATAAGTTGATGATTAATGTTCCGAAAGGTTCGGCCATCAATTCAGATCATATTGAAAAGAATATTGGCATCAGCAAAGATTATAATGTTTTCGAATTGCAACAGGCAATGGCTAAACGTGATTTTGTAAAAATTAACAGAATCATAAATTACTTCGGAGCCAATCAGAAAAATAATCCTCTGGTGATTACGCTTTCAACATTGCATTCTTATTTTACCAAAGTTGTTGCGTTTCATATATTCAAGGGCAAGCCCGGAGTTGATATGGCAGCAGCACTTGGCGTGATGTTTTTCTTCGTAAAAGATTATGAAGCTGCAGCCAGAACATTTTCAATGGAGGCTGCTAAAAGAGCGATCAGTTTGCTGCATGAATATGATTTGAAATCGAAAGGTGTGAATAGTGGTGAGACTTCCGAAAATGATTTGTTGAAGGAACTTATCTTTAAAATTATGCATCCTTCTGTACCATTAGTTTCAGCTGACTGATGATTAAGGTTTCCTGCGTTTCTTATTTGAATTCGATTCCATTCGTGAGCGGACTCCGTGTTCTGGAAAACGAAAAGCTTATTACTTTATCTCTCGATACTCCTGCCGATTGCGCAGCGAAATTAATCCGTGGTGAAGTAGATTTAGGACTCATCCCTGTAGCAACAATTCCATTGGTTCCGAACGGAAAAATTGTAACTGATTTTTGTATCGGTGCAAAAGGAGCCGTGAAATCGGTAACACTTTTGAGTGAAGTTCCACTTAGTCAAATTAAAACTATTTTGCTCGATTACCAATCCAGAACTTCAGTGAATCTTACACGTATTCTTGCTGAGGAATTCTGGAGGATAAGTCCTACATGGCAAGCGGGAGAAGCAGGCTTTGAAAACCAGATCCGGGGTAAAGTTGCCGGTGTGGTGATCGGCGACCGCTCCTTACAAATGAGGGATAATTTCCCCTATGTTTATGACTTGTCGGAAGAGTGGTTTAAGTTTACGAACATGCCTTTTGTTTTTGCATGCTGGGTTACCACCAAGCATCTCCAAAAAGAATTTATCGATAGGTTGAATTCAGTGTTTGCTGCCGGGATCGATGCTATTCCTTCGTTGGTTGAAAAATTGAAAGGCAAGGCAGATTTTTACGAAGCTTCCGAGGACTACCTGAAAAACTTTCTTCATTATAATCTGGATGATTCCATGAGAAAGGCTATGGATCTTTTCCTGGAGAAAATAAGATCTTTATAATTCTTAGCTCAGTTTTCTTTTCGCGCCAGATTGGTAGTCAGTTGGAACGAATTTTTGTTGACCGACCCGCTCCTCTGAATAAATCGTCCGTTAATATGAAACGACTGCATCATCTTGACCACAGCAGAATGGGATTGTTTGAATATCACAAAATCTTTAACTGTGTTTGGTTGTGGAACTGTGTAAAAGATTCCGGTTTCCTGTAAGTTGCTGTTTCCATCAAAAATGTACACTGAATGGGAGCTAAATTGCCGTTTAGCTGTCTGAATTGCGCCAAACCATCCATCAGAGTTCAATCCCGCGGGATTTGCAGTAGCAATTGTTCCATGCGGTTCCAGTCTAAAACCTCCCATTCCAAAAAGAACGGCTTCATTTAGTTTTATCTGACCATCTTTAAGAACAACCAGTTCTTTGTTCTTTGAAATCATACCGATTTTCTCACCAATTACATTCAACGTGGCACCTGAGGATATGATCAAATCGGGCAGAATTATGTTGGATTCACCTTGTCTCCAATTACATATACCGGAACGGTTGAATATGATCTGAGAATGCGCTCCTTCCAAATGCAGTTCGCCATCTTTAATTTGGACCAAATTACCTGCAATCAGATGCAGGTTTCCGGTACTTTTGAATTCAGGAATGCGGTCAGATAAACTTCCATTTCGAATGTTCAGCTGATCTCCAATAATCAAAGTTGAATTTCGATCTTTACTGCCAATAGCAAGATGGCCACCGGTCATTTGCAAATTACCTCCAATAAACATGGAATCGGTGGTAGATGTAAAAATCGTTGCTTTGTTGCCGGTTTTCCGTATTTCCAGGTCGCCTTGCACCTTTTTCAGTCCATTTGCAAAATCAACCGACTCCATATTAGCGTTATCAATGATAACATTTCCCCAGGTTACCGATTGCGAGAAAGTTTGATTGCTGAAATCCTTAAGGATCACAACTGATTGTTTCTCAAATCTTTTTTCCTTGCCGGGAAGGTATCCGGTTTGTTGATTGACAAACTGACTACCATTTTTAAGGCTCAGTATTTTGGGATTGGATGGATCGACTATCTTTTCAAGTTGAAAAAAGATCCCACCGGGTTGAACTTCCAGTAAATCTGATTTTACAGATGAGGTGGATTGAAGGACACCGTTTCTTTCGACAATCAACGTGGGCAAACAACCACTCAGTCGATTTGTCAAAATGTGACCAGGTTGAATATGAAAGGTAGCATTTGGGTTGGAAAAGGAAAGCAGCGGTTCACCGGCACCATCTCTTCGACTGTTCCAGGCTTTCAGGTCCGATATGTCAGCATTTCCGGTCGAGTAGTAGGGCTTGTTTTTCAGTAACTTATGAACCAGACGGCGGGAGGGAGGTATTGGATCGTAGCTTAAAGTTCCAACCTTGGTGGCTATACAGGTGATTTGAATGTACTCAGCATCAACAGCGACATCGGGCTCGATATCAGCCGTAAGCCAGAAATAATTTTCCCCTTGCTGGAGGCTTTGGTTCAGATCGAAAGTGAAATTCGACTGGTAAAGCTGAGCAATGGTGTTTCCAAGCTGGCGGGAAGGCGAAAATTGATCAGAAGAGGCTGTCGACCAAAGTCTTAGATTCCTGATTAACTTATTAGAAAGTGCTTCATTAAATTGATTTGAAAAAGTGAAAGAAGTAACGCTCAACTTATTGGAGCTTCCTTTTGCAGAAATTTTGATTCCTGAAAGCAGCTGAAGGGAACTTCCCCGGTAAAGAGTGGATGAATCAGCAATAATTCTGGAATCGGTAACAACCATGGGATCACCGATTGCTTTTCCATCTTCATTTCTGAAAAAGTGAATCAGAAAAAGAGAGATAGCAATAAATGCCAGCATGCCGATGGTAGCCGAAACCAATAAGGTCCGGAGCCCAAGTCGGCCGATTTGCCTGCTGCTATTTTTGAATCTTCTTTTCATTGCCTGATTCTTTATACTTGTTGACAGGCAATAAGTTATATTAAAAATAGCGTAAACATCAACATGAAAAATGTTTCACATGGAATGTTTCACGATTTGGTGAAATATGTTTAAAATGCTGATATATAATATTTTATCAACTAAAAAGTAACTTTTCAAGAACCGGCTTTTTCCGGAAATCTGACCACCCGATTACAGCATGCTTACAACCACCTAAAATGCAAAAAGCCCCGTTTGAGCGGAGCTTTTTACATAAGTTTGGAATTTATCAGAGATTTCCTCGCAGGCCTTGTTCTCTTTCGATAGCTTCAAAAAGAGCTTTGAAGTTTCCTTTTCCGAAAGATTTGGCTCCTTTTCTTTGAATTATTTCGAAGAAAAGCGTTGGGCGGTCTTCGACAGGTTTGGTGAAAATCTGCAGCAGGTAGCCTTCATCATCACGATCGACCAGGATTCCCAATTTTTTAAGAGATTCAATATCCTCATCAATTTTTCCAACACGCTCCTGAAGGGTTTCATAATAGGTGGTCGGAACCGTGAGGAAATCGACTCCGCGGCTGATGAGGTCACTTACCGTTTCAATGATGTTGTTAGTGATGATGGCGATGTGTTGCACGCCCGGACCATGATAAAATTCCAGGTATTCATCGATTTGCGATTTTTTCTTGCCTTCGGCTGGTTCATTAATTGGGAATTTGATAAAGCCATTTCCATTAGAAACCACCTTCGACATCAGGGCTGAATATTCAGTTGAGATATCTTCATCATCGAATGTGATAATGGTTTTGAAGCCCATTACATCCTCATAAAAGCGCACCCATTCGTTCATTTTGCCAAGCTCCACGTTGCCTACGCAATGATCGACATATTGCAGTCCGGTAGATTTAACCGGGAACTTACTTTTTGCCGGCTTATATCCGGGAAGGAAAATCCCTTTATAGTTTTTACGCTCTACGAAAGTGTGTATAGTTTCGCCATAAGTATGAATAGAAGCTACCTTAACTTCACCATTTTCATCTTGAATAGTCTTTGGTGCTTCAAAACTTTTAGCTCCTCTGTTTGTGGTTTCGTTCCATGACATTTCAGCATCATCGACCCAGAGAGCCAGGACCTTTACACCATCGCCATGCTTTTTAATGTGATCGGCAATAGGGGAGTCGGGGTGCATTGGAGTGGTGAGGACAATACGCACCTTATTTTGCTGCAAAACATAAGAAGCGCGATCGCGGATTCCGGTTTCAGGGCCGCAATAGGCTACCAATTCAAAACCGAAGGCAGCCTGATAGTAATATGCTGATTGCTTGGCATTTCCAACATAAAATTCGATATAATCGGTGCCATTAAGAGGCAAAAAATCGGTATTTTGAGCAGGGTTCGGAGCTTTTTGAGTGATTGTTGACGTTTCCATGGTAAGTAGCTTTTAATAGTGCAAATATCGTGAAAAAAAGGGAACCGCAATAGAATGAGAATCAGAATGAGAATGAGAGGGTGATGGGGCGAAGAGTTAGAATCTGCTTTATTATGCTTAAATTTGAGTCATGTCTAAGAATGAATTAGATCAACTCATCAAGGAAGGTTTATTGGGACCGGTTTTCGGTTCCAGGCTATCGAGTTCATGTGAGGAAAGAGATATTTTAGGAGCAATAATTCGTGCCTCAAGTGTTGCCACTAAAAAAGCCAATCTGGCAGCATTGAAAACCAAACAGCCATTTTTTATAGCAGAAAATGGAAAGTTATACGAGGTTCAAGCTTCAAGTGAAAAGAAATTTATTAAAGATCTCGAGACACCAACAAATGATTTTCCAAATAATTTTATTTTGCCATAGCAAGAAAAAATGAGGCTCACAAAATTGTCCCGGCAGACTCGTTTTACGCTGTAATTCGAATAAAAAGTGTTCAACACGAAAGGGGTGACGGGTGTTTTTTGTGATGGTCATTGTTG
>CAUJFJ010000348.1 GCA_963169675.1 Bacteroidota bacterium | reverse complement strand
TATCCCTCACGCTTGAAGGTGAAAACGGCATTCGGTCCACATTCAACACCACCGTGAATCATTCGGGTAAAGTGCACACCAAGGAATGGAAACTGAGGGTTTGGAACCGGATAAATCAGATTCTTCACCTTATTCATTCCTTTTTCTGACAAATCGTAGTAATCGCCACGGAAACCAACAATCTGCATTCCGGGATCTACGCCTTCTTTTTTGGCAATCCGGTCGCATTGCAAACCTGTGCAACTAACTAAATAGCGACCTTTGAATTTTCCTTTTGGAGTAACAACGGTTGTGTATTCTGCCGATTTTTCAAATCCCGTAACTTCATGTCCGGTTAAAACCATGCTCGAAGTAAACTGATTATTAATGAGTTCCACATATTTCCGGGAAACATCGGCATAATCAATAATACCGGTACAAGGCACCCAAAGGCCTTCAATTCCGGTACAAAAAGGTTCAATTTCACGAATCTGAGCAGCGGTAATTTTCTCGACTCCTTCCACCTGATTGGCGATTCCATTATTATAGACCTTATTCAAGTGCTGCAATTCAGAAGTTTGTGTGGCAACAACAATTTTACCGCAAATATCGTGGGGTATATGATGGTCTTTGGCAAACTGAACCAGTTCACGACGACCATCAACACAATTCTTGGCTTTGTAACTACCTGGTTTGTAATACAATCCGGAGTGTATAACCCCTGAATTATGACCGGTTTGATGCGCGGCAACCTGATCTTCTTTTTCAAGCACCAGAATTTTTAGGTTGGGGTAACGCAGATTTATTTTATAGGCACTGGCTAAACCTACAATGCCGCCACCCATCACGATAATATCGTAAAACGGGAGTTGATCAGATGCTGTATTCATGAGTGTAAAAGAGGGTGTAAAGGTAACTGAAAAGCCATTATTTCAATCAAATTAAATGAGTCTCAGAATGAGGGTCTTAACAAAAATTTGTTCAAAACTCCGCGATTACCGCTATCTTTAACCTTCATTGCCTCCCTAAATTTGCCGGAATGGTTAAATATAAGATTCGTGTTGCCGGAATAATTCTCGCCGGGTTAATTGTGCGATTGTCGCCCTTGCATGCCGGAGGTATGTTAACTAATACCACCAGTGCTTCATCGGCCGCAATGGCTGGTACTGCAACAGGAATAGGATCGGATGTTTCCTCCGTTTTTTCAAATCCCGGAGCAATGACCTTTCAGGAATATTCTAAAATTTCTGCAGGTGTTGTGTTATCAAATTCTTCCACTTCATTCCTAAGCCCCTTTGTGGGAAATACCGATGATGAAACCGGTATGGCAATTGCACCACTTTTATTTGGTGTATATAAATTGAACGATAAAATGGCGGTGGGATTAAGTGTTAATACTCCATTCTCAAGTCGCAAAACTTGGAACGACAACTGGACGGGAAGTTATATTACCCGCGAATCGGTTAATCGTGCTGTATGTATTCAGCCAACCTTCGGAATTTCTGTTTCTGAAAAAATTGGAATAGGTGTTGGTGCTGTGATCGCATTAGGTCGCGATTATAAAACTCGTGCAATGCCTTACAGTTCTTCTTCAGGTCCTGTAAACGGTTCGTTTGAAAGTAAAGGAACTGCTTACGGATTCAACCTCGGATTATTTTTTAATAGCAGTGATAAATTTAAGATGGGATTAAATTACCGCTCTGCACTGAATTTTAAAATTGATAATGGAGAAGCTGAATTTACCAACGTTCCTTCTTCTCTTAGCACAACTTATCCTTCTGCTGTTGATTACAGCACTTCATATTCACTTCCATCAGTTATTTCAGCAGGTGCTTCGTATATGCTGACTCATGAATTACTGTTAGCAGTAGATATTACTTACACCGGATGGAATGTGTATGATAAACTGGAATATGATTTTGCGGATCAGCCGGACCTGAATTTTACAGAAAACAAAGATTACAAAAATGGCTTTGCACTTCGCTTTGGAAGTAGCTATTTGATTTCTGAAAAAATAACGGCACGCGGCGGTGTGGCATTCGATAATTCTCCCGTTCCCGATGAATCCATGTTACCCGACAATCCCGATAGCGATCGTTTCATTTTTTCACTTGGTGGTAATATTAAATTTAATGAAAAGACTTCACTCGATCTGTTTTATCAACTTGAAAACTATAAAGAACGTGAAGTGAGTAATACCGAACTCAGGTTCTCCGGCAGTTACAAGACAATTGTAAATAATTTTGGTTTAGCGATTAACTATCAATTTTAATGAATAAGCAATCAAATCGTAGACTTCTTCTTCTGAGCTCAATACTGATATTGTCATGTCTGTCGTGTAAAACTTCATTCGATGAAATAAATTATTCTGATGGCAATGCCGATTTTTCCCGGGTAGTTGCTATTGGCAGCGGATATCTTGCTGGTTACAGCGATCAGGCACTTTACAGAGATGCTCAGAATAGTTGTATTCCGGCACTCATGTCAAAAAGTTTTTCAATGGTTGGCCAAGGAAACTTTACTCAGCCTTTTGTTAATTCCGGTGTTGGTATTGGATTAAATGCAAACGCCAAATGGGTTCTGGCTTCAAAAAATGCTTCATGTAATAACCAAACATATTTTGCTCCAACTCCTGCAGCTGCTAATGGAGATTTATCAAATTACAACTGGCTTGGAAATGCGGTTTCATTCAACAATATTTCTGTTCCGGGAACACGCTTGGCAGATCTGACTGATCAATCGTATGGTGATCCAAGTCCGTTTCTCGGCAATCCGCTCTATGCAAGATTTGCCAGTAATCCGGGTACTTCAACAATGGCAGGTGACGCCTTACTTTCTGTCCCATCATTTTTTATTGTTTGGCTGGGGATGGATGATGTTTATGATTATGCTATGTCAGGTGGCGAAGAAGGCAAAGATTCCATTACTGATGCAAACGAATTCTCGTCGCAATTCACATCATTGTTAAATAGTCTCACTGCTCAGAATGCCAGCGGTATTGTTGCCAATATTCCATTGCCTTCTGGATTTCCATTTTTCACTACCATAGGATACAATGATTTGGTACTTACTGCTGCTGAAGCAGATGAATTGAATGTTCTTTATGCAACTGTTGATCCATCCATTCAATTTGTTGCCGGTAATAATCGGTTTGTGATCGCAGATTCATCGGTTGCTACCGGACGCCGTCAAATCGAAGAAGGTGAATTAATTTTATTGTCTGTTTCACAAGATTCATTAATTTGTTATGGTCTTGGACGAACTGTTCCTATTCCTGCGAAATTTGTGCTTGATGCCGATGAGGTTTTCGAAATCACCAATGCTATTGGGGCCTACAATACAGCAATTCAGAATTATTGCACTACCAATAACATCGCTATGGCCGACATGCGAAATTTTTTCAATACGCTTTCAACCGGTTATGTTTTTAATGGTGTGAATTATTCCACAGAGTATCTTTCAGGAGGTGCTTTTAGTGTAGATGGATTTTATCCCAGCCAAAGAGGTTCTGCATTAATGGCAAATCAGTTCCTCAGAGTGATTAATTCCTTCTACAGTGCAAAAATTCCTTTAGTGGATGTTAACAAATATCCCGGAATTGCGTTTCCCTAACTAATGCTTCTGCAATTTTAACAAATCGTTTTTCCCCACCTTTCTCGGTTTTAATTGGTATTTTTGCAGAAGGTTATTATTCTGTAAAATGGACCCCTATTCATATCTCGGCAATGCCGACCCTTCAGCTATAGAAGCACTTTATAATCAGTATCTTACTGACCCTTCATCCCTCGATAGCGGATGGCGTGATTTCTTTAAAGGTTTTGACTTTGCCCGCAGCAATTACGAAACCACTTCAGGTGCTGTTCCCGAAAATGTATTGAAAGAATTTAGTGTGATTAGTCTGATTAATGGCTATCGTACCAGAGGTCACCTCTTTACCAAAACAAATCCCGTTCGCGAAAGAAGAAAATATTATCCTACCAATGACCTTGAAAATTTTGGTCTCTCTGCTGCAGATCTCGATAAGGTTTTTGTTGCAGGGAATGAAATTGGAATTGGTCCCGCAAAGTTAAGTGCCATCGTTGCGCATCTCGAACAAACCTATTGCGAATCGGTAGGTGCCGAATATAAATATATCAGAAGTCCTGAAGTAATTGCCTGGCTCGAACGTAAAATGGAACAGGCGAGAAATACTCCTGTCTTTTCTATCGATGAGAAAAGAAGAATGTTGGAGAAATTAAATGAAGCACTGGCATTCGAAAATTTCCTGCATGTAAAATTTGCCGGACAAAAAAGATTTTCATTAGAAGGTGCCGAGACTTTAATACCGGCTCTCGATGCAGTGATTGAATCGGGTGCTGAACTGGGAATAAAAGAGTTTGTGATTGGGATGGCTCACCGGGGCAGATTAAATGTCCTTGCCAATACACTCAATAAAACTTACGAAGATATTTTTACGGAGTTTGAAGGAAAAGAATTTGAAGACAATGCATTTGATGGTGATGTAAAATATCATCTGGGCTTTTCAGCAGATGTAAAAACACCAAAAGGGAAACAAGTGCATCTTAGCCTAACTCCCAATCCTTCTCACCTCGAAGCTGTTGATCCAATTGTGCAGGGAATTGTAAGAGCTAAAATTGATAATACCGAAGGCGGAAATTTTGATCTCATTGCACCTGTTCTCATTCATGGAGATGCTGCTGTAGCCGCACAGGGAGTAGTGTATGAAGTAATTCAAATGTCGCAGTTAAAAGGATACGCTACCGGTGGTACTATTCATATTGTGATTAATAATCAGATCGGATTTACTACCAATTATATGGATGCACGTTCATCCACTTATTGCACTGATGTAGCTAAAGTAACTTTGTCACCGGTATTTCATGTGAATGGTGATGATGTGGAAGCTGTTGTTTATACCATCAGAATGGCGATGGAATACCGCCAGAAATTTCATCGGGATGTGTTTATCGATTTACTTTGCTATCGTAAATACGGACACAATGAAGGCGATGAACCACGCTTTACACAACCGCTCTTGTACAAGGCTATTGCTGCACATCCTAATTCACGCGAAATTTATAACCAGAAGTTATTAGCTCAAGGCGATATTGAAGCAAATTTAGCTCGCGAGATGGAAGTAGCATTCAAGAAAATGTTGCAGGAACATCTCGATGTTGCCAAGACGAAAGAGAAAATTAAATTTATACGTCAATCTGAAGGTAACTGGACCGGATTGCAATTTATGAAGCCGGGAGAGAACGAGTCATCGCCTCAAACCGGTCCTGGAAAAGAGTTGTTGTTGCAGATTGGTGAACGCATTACATCGTTACCCGACGATAAAAATTTCTTCTCTAAAACAAAACGTTTGTTCGCCGACCGTAAGGCGATGATCAATGATGGAAAGAAACTCGATTGGGCAATGGCTGAATTGCTGGCTTACGGTTCGTTACTAAAAGAAGGATTTCCGGTTCGAGTAAGTGGTCAGGATGTCGAGCGTGGTACATTCTCGCACCGTCATGCCATGGTTCGTGTGGAAGATTCAGAAGAAAATTATTGTCCCTTAAATACGATTGATCCAAAACAAGCACCGTTTTATATTTATAATTCGTTGCTTTCAGAATATGCTGTACTCGGTTTTGAATATGGCTACGGTTTAACTGCCCCGCGCACACTGGTGATCTGGGAAGCGCAGTTTGGTGATTTCGCCAATTGCGCACAGGTTATTATCGATCAGTACATAAGCAGTGCCGAAGATAAATGGAAAAGAATGAATGGTTTGGTGATGCTCCTGCCTCATGGCTATGAAGGACAGGGTGCAGAACATTCAAGTGCACGCCTCGAAAGATTTCTGGCTTTATGTGCAGAAAACAATATGCAGGTCGCCAACTGTACTACACCGGCGAATTTCTTTCACCTGCTGCGTCGACAATTGCATCGTAACTTCAGAAAGCCATTGGTGGTAATGACTCCAAAAAGTCTCTTGCGCCATCCGAAGTGTGTATCTGATTTAAGTGAGTTAAGTTCGGGCGCTTTCAGCGAAGTATTCGGAGATGAATTAGTGCCGGCAAAGAAAGTTTCCCGCATTGCACTTTGCAGCGGTAAAATCTATTATGATATGTTGGAGTACCGGGAGAAGGAAAAAATTGATGATGTAGCTATAATCAGAATGGAGCAACTTTATCCGTTTCCGGAAAAACAATTGCAACAAATCCTGGGCAAGTATTCAAAGAAAGCGGAATTAATATGGGTTCAGGAAGAGCCTGAAAATATGGGAGCCTGGAGTTTTGTGTTGCGCATGCTTCGCAACACAGGAATTCAATTGGTCAGCCGCCCTGAAAGTGCAAGTCCGGCGACAGGTTCGCATGAGCAACATGAAAAAGAGCAACATGAAATTCTTGAAAGAGTTTTTGCAACCGTAAAAGCTTAATTTTTTTATTGTATAAAATAAAGGTTATGATAGTAGAAGTTAAAGTTCCATCACCGGGTGAATCCATCAATGAAGTTCAAATTGCACGTTGGCTGAAAGCTGATGGCGATTATGTGGAAAAGGATGAAGAAATTGCAGAAATTGATTCCGATAAAGCAACATTGACTATTGCTGCAGAACAAAGTGGCACCATAAAAATACTTTCTACCGAAGGAGAAACCATTCCTGTTGGAACTGTAGTAGCTTCTATTGATACTGAAGGTGCTGCAACAGCACCTAAGTCAAAACCTGCAGTTTCTGAAACGGCAAAGGCCCCTGCACCTGAAAAAGCTCCTGTCGCAGAAAAGAAAGAAGAAGCAGATTTCAAATCGTATGCTTCCGGAGTTCCATCACCTGCTGCTGCGAAAATCATTGCGGAATCCGGAATAAAAACATCCGATGTAAAAGGCACAGGAAAAGATGGCAGAATCACCAAAGGTGATGCAATGGATGCAGCATCGGCACCTAAACCAACTGCAGATACTGCAGGCAAAACCGCTGATCCGTTATCCAGGAATATTCGTAATGAAAAAATGAGCATGTTGCGTAAGAAATTATCGCAACGGTTGGTAGCAGTAAAAAATGAAACCGCGATGCTCACAACTTTTAACGAAGTTGATATGAGTGCTATTATGGATATCCGTAAGCTGCATAAAGATAAATTTAAAGAAAAGCATGGTGTTGGTCTTGGATTCATGTCGTTTTTTACCAAAGCTGTTTGTGTGGCATTGCAAGATTTCCCTGCTGTGAATGGAAGTATTGAAGGAGAAGAAATGATATTCCACGATTACTGTGATATTGGAATTGCAGTGAGTGCACCTAAGGGTCTGATGGTTCCTGTTATCAGAAATGCAGAGTCGTTGTCATTGGCAGAAATTGAAAGCTCTATTGTGGCACTTGCAACAAAAGCTCGTGACGGAAAATTATCTCTTGATGAAATGACAGGAGGGACGTTTACGATTACCAATGGAGGTGTATTCGGAAGTATGTTATCGACGCCAATTATAAATCCGCCACAAAGTGCAATATTAGGAATGCATAATATTGTAGAGCGTCCGATGGCAGTGAATGGCAAAGTTGAAATCCGTCCCATCATGTATGTGGCACTTTCCTACGATCACCGCATTATCGATGGCCGCGAGTCGGTTGGCTTTTTAGTCAAAGTAAAACAACTCCTCGAAGACCCAATTAAAATGCTGTACGGCGGCGCCGATCCGGTGAAGCAGTTGCTGAAGATTTAATTAATCATACCCTTAATATATTCAATAGGATTAAGGATTAAGGATTAAGGATTTTTTTTCTCTGCGCAGAAGAAAATTTCGTTAGGATGATAAATTATAGATGATAGATGATAAATGGATTTTTGACCTAAGGATTAATTTTTATGGAAGTTTTGATCAC
>CAUJFJ010000347.1 GCA_963169675.1 Bacteroidota bacterium | reverse complement strand
ATAAATCCAGAAACACCAACCGAGCGGGATGAGAAGTTTACCCCGAGCTTGTCGCGGGGAATTCTGGTCGGACAACAAAAAAGCCCCTTCATTGGGGCTTTTTTTGTGTCCGAGCGGGATGAGAAGTTTACCCCGAGCTTGTCGCGGGGAAGAAACGGGTATGAAAATGCTAAGTTCAGACTGTAAATATTCAAATTTTAGCGGATAATTATTTTTCCGGAAACTTCTTTCATGGAATGGTTATAAATTTTGTAAAAATATATCCCGGGTTTCATGTTACCTTTCTCCAAAATAATTGGTTGATGGCTTAAATCGTTCATCACTTTTAATTCTCTACCATAAACATCATATATGATTAGTGAAAATGTTTTTCCGGAAGGGTTATCAAAATAGATATTGGTTTGGTCAGAAAATGGATTTGGATACACAGACGTTTTAACTTCATGTTGCATGTCACCAATGCCAACTGGCAAGGTATAACCGTTCCTGAAAAAACTTTGTACAGTATCATGCGCTGCAAATAAAGTATTAAGTGAATTTCCGGCTGTACTATCCACCGCCCAGGTAACAGCATAAGTGATGGTTTGAATATCGCCGGGCGCCAAGGTAAATTTGCCGGAGGAAAGTAAAAAAAAGTAATCGCCTGCAGGTGAGTTATCTTCCCAGTTACAAGGACAATCGGGATTACTTGTACCAGGATACATGAAGGGAGTAGGCTGGTTTGTGCAGGGACATAAAGAGGTATTGATGCCTTTCATATAATTGTAATACTCAGTTGGGGTTGCAGGATTACCCATTGGCAGCCCATTTGCATTTTCAAAAACAATATAAGACGAAATGCCGCAACGTTCATCGTTCTCATCCATAATGCTATCGCGATCGTTATCTATTCCATCACCAGGATCGGCAAGTGGTCCTTCTAGCAATTGAATTCCTGTTGCTGATGGATAGAAACCTGATGATGGGTCGAATGGAAAATCATCCAGAACATAAGCCATATTGTTTCCAATGTGACTGCCTCTGCGAAAATCAGCAGGCACTGGAGTGCCCGCCCAAAATCCCAGATAGAAATCATTCAATACAATACTGGAATTATTAATAATTTTATATCGATAAAAAGTGGTGTTGTTAATAGCGGGATCGGGGGAAAGAAATGCAAATGCATGGCCTAGAATAACCAGACCCAGAGGAGAAGACCCGGTCTGTGTTTTAATATTGCAAACATCATTGAAAACAAACCACAGACTTTGATCACCATACAATTGATCAGATGAATCAGGAATTGTACCTGCAATATCAAATGCAGGGTAATCTCCATCAATGATATTATAAATACCATCGTTGTTTACGTCTACAACTGGTGCAAGTGTATTTCCGTTTGAATTATTACCTGGAAATTGCTGCATGTCAGAGGTTGCAGGCAGCCCGCCAATAAAATCTATGACCTCTTGTCTGTTTATTTTCCAGATACGGTCATATTGCATGCAAGATGGAGCAGCACATGAGTCACCCGGCCCTGTGAAAAAATCCGTTGCATTGTTGTTTCCAGGTATTTGTCGGAACATTTGTGCTGCAGTCATAATTTGACCACTGCCATCAATACCTCCCAGCCACAAAGAGCCGGCAAACAGGCGATTGATTCCTGACCCTTTGGGTACTTCATATTTTGGTGCAGTAACAAGATCCCACCACATATCAGCCCCCGGAAAAATACCGGCTCTTACATTATTAATATCAAGTTCGGTGACTGAGGTGGAAGCATCACAGTTTGTCTGAGCTTTTATTTCATGGATTAGAAATACAAGTCCTAAAATTAAAAATATGATTTTAGTATTCATAGAATTGGATGTTTTACACAAAAATAACCTATTTCTATGCTTTTCTCACACCAAAATTAAGGTAAATTATACAGGTCTGAGGATAATAATCTTCTTAGTTGAAACCTGCAGGGAAACATAAGAAAAATCAACGGTTGGCTGTTTGGCGTATCGTAGACGAAAAGATTAAAAGTTCTGCAGAAATGTGGGACTTATTTATGACTTTACATAAACAAAAGCAGCTACATCAACCAGCCCGGATTTTAACAAAATCTATTAGAAAGTGAAACCCATGACAAAGTATTTAATATTCTCTAACCAATACTTCCGTTGGAATTCCGAGGACCTCATGTAATTTGCGAATCATTTCGAGTGTAAGTTTTCTCTTTCTGTTTAATATTTCACTTACCCGACTTTTTAAACCTATTACTTCCGTCAGATCTTTCTGCGAGTAACCTAATTGTTCCATCCTGAATTTAATGGCATCAATTGGATCTGGCAGATCGATAGGAAATTTCTCCTTTTCATAATTATCAATTAAGAGCGACAGCAATTCCAATTCATCTCCATTTTTGGATCCCTTTTTTGAATCAAAAATTACTTCCAATCGCTTTAATGCAATCTGATAATCCTTCTCAGTTTTAATTACTTTCCAGTTCATTTTTAAGAATATTATCTATCCAAACTAGCAAATGAAACATTCAAGATAACATATTACAGACATAAGTGTTTTGAAATATTTCAATTATAAAATAAAAATGAGCCTTCTGATTCATGTGCAGAAGGCTCATAAAAATGTGAATTTATTGTTTCACCATTCTCTTGGTTTGATGATTTTCACCATCAATGATAAGTGTATAAGTATAAACTCCACTGGTTAAATCCTCACCATAAACTGTTAAGGAACCAGCACCACGATGACTAATATCAAATTTCTGAAGAACCTTTCCGGAGTGGTCATAGAACAAAATTACTGCATCTTTTACAGATTCCGGTAGAATGTATGTGATTTCTGTTTTATCTTTAAATGGATTTGGTGAATTTTGATTAAGTACAATTATTTCATTATTTGACAATGAAACATTTGCTCTATGTAGTGAATTGTCTCCGGTAGTTGGCAATGGCTGAGGATTTCCGCAGCAATTATTGAGTTGCTGTGTCAAATTTTGCACTTGCTGTTTCAGGCTATCCAGATTGTTTTTTTGTTCTTTAAAGCCTTGTAACAGGAGGGGAATTATTTCCAGATACCGAATTCCTTTAGTTTGTACGGCGGCGTGGGTTTGAACGCCTAGTGAATCAAAGTATGGGTCGGTGGTGAAATTTGTTACTAGTTGTGGAAATACAGCTTCTACTTCTTGAGCCAGAAATCCATAATGAGGTTTGTCATCAAGTCCTATTTGCGGGAAATCATTATGTTTATAATTGTAAGTGTACGTATTAAGCTGAGAAAGAGCATTTGAAACTGATGTCAAGGGTTGAAGGTTATCTTTAAGATTAGCATCTGAAGGCACAGTTATTCCATTAGACTGAATGTCTAAACTTCTGAAAACTGCTGAAAATGTTTGACCGCCTCTTGGATTAACATCCAGCATTGTATTTCTTCCAGGCATTGTTAAGCCGATTCCGACGCGATGAATAGCATTATTTCCAACTACAATACAGCTATCACAACCAACAATTGTATTCGACCCAAATACTCCACTGTAGTTAATTTCATCAGGATTAACTGTTCCTAATATGTCTTGAGCAATTGCATTATGACCTACTACGACATTTCTATCAGCCGCAGTTGTACTAC
>CAUJFJ010000346.1 GCA_963169675.1 Bacteroidota bacterium | reverse complement strand
ACAACTGGTTAACCGTCAGTTAGCCGAATTCAAACTGGAAGCCGTTCGTGCTCAAATGAATCCACATTTTATTTTTAACTGCCTGAATGCCATTCAGCACTTTAATGTAAGCCACGATTTTGACTCCGCCCAACAATATTTATCTGATTTTGCGTTTTTGATTCGAAAAACCTTGTATTTGTCGAAGCGTGATTTTATTTCGCTTGAAGAAGAAATTGAGTTTCTGGAAGCCTATCTCAAATTGGAGAAACTCAGATTTGAAGATCATTTTAATACAGTTATTGAAGTCGACCCCAAATTGAATCCTGCAGAGGTTTTGGTACCTTCTTTATTGATTCAGCCATTTATTGAAAATGCCATAAATCACGGTTTGAAATTCCTGAAAAATAAGAATGGAGAACTGAAAGTTTCCTTCTTAAAAATGAACGACGCCCTTGAAGTAATTATAACCGATAATGGTATTGGAATGGAGCATGCCAGAAGGTTTAAAGAAAGTAAGCTAAGCACACATTTTTCACAAGGAATGGCTCTGGCCTCGGGAAGAATTGAAGTAATAAATAAAATTTATAAATCATCCATATCATTCTCAGTAGATGCTTTAGATTCCTCAAATACTGAATTCCCCGGAACCAAAATTTTGATTTTTATACCTATAAAACCTACCCTGACATGATCAAAGCACTTATTATCGACGATGAACCCAAATGCACCAGTTTGGTAAAGACTATTCTGGAGAAAAAATGTGCAAACATTAAAGTTGCCGGAACTGCGCAATCACTTGATGAGGCTTACAAATTAATTACTGATGATGCACCTGATCTGCTCTTCCTGGATGTGGAAATGCCGTATGGATCAGGATTCGAATTACTGGAGAAATTTCCGGTGCATGAGTTTGAAGTTATTTTTATAACTGCCTACGATAAGTTTGCATTACCAGCTATAAAAGCTGATGCAATCGACTTTCTGCTGAAGCCATTCACCGAAAAGGATCTGATTGCTTCTGTGAAAAAGGCTGAACAACGCATTACTGATAAACGCGCAGTAAAGAACAGAACGATGATCTCCGAATGGAATACATCCGGAAAAAGAATTGCACTGCCCACTGCCGATGGAATGGTTTTCCTGAATCTCGATGAAATCATACGATGTGAAGCGGCCGGAAGCTATACCGAATTTTGTCTTACCGGTGGACGAAAAGAATTGGTATCGAAAAACCTTTCTCAGTATGAAGATGTGCTCGAACCATTCAACTTTTACAGAATACATTCTTCTCATATGATCAACATCCGTTATGTTAAGAAATATGTGAAAGGTAGAGGAGGATATGTGATTATGGAAGACGGCGCAACGATTGATGTCTCTGTTCGGAAAAAAACGGAATTTATTGAAAATTTATTACGATAGCAAAAGTAGCCGGTATGGAAAAATTAGTCTAAATTTAAACCGCGTTAATTTGTTTCAACACTAATAAAAAACTGGCTGTTTATGAATGTGATATTGAAAATGGAAGAACTGGTTAAATTCCTGGCCTGTTGGTATTTTGCTACTGATTTGGGCTTCGAATGGTGGTTGTTTCTTGTCTGGTTGCTGGCACCCGATATCAGCATGCTCGGTTATCTGGCAGGACCAAAAGTTGGTGCGTTTTTTTATAACCTGTTCCATCATCAGGGTGTTGCCATTGTTGTTTGTGCATTGGGCTACGTTGCCTTCAGCCCTGAAATTTTATTCGCAGGATTAATTCTCGCCGGACATAGCAGCTTCGATAGAATTCTGGGTTATGGTTTAAAATTTGACGATCATTTTAAACATACACACCTGGGTTGGATAGGTGGGAAGGGGCAGTCTAATTCCTGATGAAAATTTACTTTTTCAGTATGGAAGCAATGTCAGGTAGGAAATAACGATCACTCTTCATGATTTTGCCGTCTTCCCGATAAATGGGTTTGCCATTTTCATCCAGTTTGCTCATATTACTGCGATGGATTTCTTCAAATACTTCCACAATTTTGTGTTGCAAGCCATGCGCAATCAGCGTGCCACATAAAATGTAAAGTTTATCACCCAAAGCATCCGCAATAAGCGTCAAATCTTTATTTTTTGCCGCTTCCAGATACTCATCATTTTCTTCTGCCATCAACCGGTGACGTAATTCAATGATTCGGTCACTGACTTCCACTATGGGCTGATCGTGGTGATCGAGACCAAAAACTTCATGGAATTCTTTTACTTTATTTACTATTTGAATAAATTCTGACATGGACTGTTAGTATTGTGAAGTGTGTTATGTTGCTTGAAAAGATTTAATTTTAGGTCTGGATAATTCCCACATTGAATGGTTTTTCAATGGGTGCATGATCTGCCATTTCAATTCCCATCGAAATCCATTTTCTGGTTTCCAGCGGATCAATCACTGCATCGACCCACAAACGGGAAGCAGCGTAATATGGTGAGGTTTGTGCCGTATATCTGTCAGTGATCGTTTTCAATAATTCATCCTCATCTTCCTTGGTAATTTCTTTACCCTGAGCTTTGAGTGTACTTACCTGAATCTGTAATAGCGTTTTGGCTGCCTGTGCTCCACCCATTACAGCAATTTGTGCACTTGGCCAGGCTGCAATCAATCTTGGATCATAAGCCTTCCCACACATCGCATAATTACCGGCTCCGTAAGAGTTTCCGATTACAATGGTGAACTTAGGAACAACACTATTCGACATAGCATTTACGAGCTTGGCTCCATCTTTAATAATTCCTCCCTGCTCTGAACGACTTCCAACCATAAAACCGGTTACATCCTGCAGGAAAACCAAAGGAATTTTTCGCTGATTGCAGTTCATAATAAATCGTGCGGCTTTATCTGCTGAATCGCTGTAAATAACTCCTCCGATTTGCATCTCACCTTTTTTACTCTTTACCACTTTACGCTGGTTGGCGACAATTCCTACTGCCCAACCATCAATGCGTCCCAGGCCGCAAATAATCGACTGACCATAGAGTTCTTTGTATTCGTCAAAGGTAGAGTCATCAAGCAGTCGTGAAATAATGGAACGCATATCATAAGGCTTTTCACGTTCCTCCGGTAGCAGTCCGTAAATCTCTTTCGGATCTTCTTTCGGAACTGAAGCTGCAATGCGATCGAATCCGGCCTTTTCATAGCTGCCCATTTTATCGAAGATGCTTCTGATGTAATCGAGGCATTCCTGATCATTGGCAAATTTATTATCGGTAACACCCGAGATCTCACATTGTGTCGTAGCACCACCGAGTGTTTCGTTATCGATATCTTCACCAATAGCCGCTTTCACCAGATAGGAACCTGCCAAAAATATAGAACCGGTCTTATCTACAATCATAGCTTCGTCGCTCATAATTGGTAAGTAAGCACCACCGGCAACACAGCTTCCCATAATAGCGGCAATCTGTATGATTCCTTTGGATGACATCACGGCATTGTTTCTGAAAATACGGCCGAAATGCTCCTTGTCAGGGAAAATTTCATCCTGCATAGGAAGAAATACACCTGCACTATCAACCAGGTAAACAATCGGCAATTTATTTTCTATGGAGATTTCCTGTGCGCGCAGATTTTTTTTCGCAGTCATAGGAAACCAGGCACCCGCTTTAACGGTTGCATCATTCGCAACAACAATGCATTGTCTGCCTTTGATATATCCTATGATCACTACCACACCTGCTGAGGGACAACCACCATACTCTTTGTACATTCCTTCAGCAGCAAATGCTCCAACTTCTACTGTTGGTGAATCTTTATCCAACAAATAGGCAATTCGTTCGCGAGCTAACAGCTTGCCTTTTTCTTTTTGTTTATCAGCATTTTTCTTGCCACCACCTTCATATGCTTTGGTTAAACGGTGTTGCAAATTGCTGACCTGCGTTTTATTGAAATCTTCATTCTTGTTAAAAACGATATCGGTTTGATCTTTAGCAGCCATTGATGTATTTTTATTATTGCAAATATAAGTTTAGGATGGGTTCGAGCTACACAATTGTTACAGATAACTGCTGCATGCGGGTCCCATATTAAATACCAGGTCATAAGCACTGAGACCCGGCGTAAATGTTTCTTTGTAGGAAAATACCTGTGGATATGATTTTTCTGTATTGTTTAATTGCGGAACACCGGTGTCACACAGTGTGCGGCAATCGGTTTCAGATGCAGGTAATTCTTTTTCAAAGGTGTAGTTAGGATTTATCCGGATATTGATTTTATACACCCCCAGTAGCCATTCCAGCACAGCTGTATTAAAATCATACAAGTAAGTGAATTCCTTTTCATAAAATGGTGCCAGATCATCGGCATAAAATTCAAAAAACGCCGATCTCCGGTATGCAGCATCCAGTGATCTCCAATGCTGACGTTGCCAGTTACTGTCATTAGAAATTTTCAGATCTTTCACAGCCGTCTTGGTTCGGTTTTCATGTTTCACCGGAATGATGAGTGCTTGTATGCCATTAGGAGAAAGTATATGCGTTCTGTTCCGCAGTGTTTGCTTCACAAAGAATTCGTGCACTTCCATCTGAACTTCATTTTCCTGATTCAATTCCCTTAAATAGGTAAGGGGTGGAGCATAAGCAGTAGCAAACAATTTCAATGCACTACAGATTTAATCATGAATGAGGCGGAATAAA
>CAUJFJ010000345.1 GCA_963169675.1 Bacteroidota bacterium | reverse complement strand
GTGGAATACATTGAAACAGATGTTGAAGAAGCAAGGCAAAAATTTCCGAGAGCATTACAACTCATCGAAGGACCATTAATGGATGGGATGAATGTGGTCGGAGATTTATTTGGAGCCGGAAAAATGTTTCTTCCTCAAGTTGTGAAAAGTGCACGTGTAATGAAGAAAGCAGTAGCTTACTTATTGCCTTATCTCGAAGCCGAAAAACTTGCAGGAGATCAATCCAAGAATGCCGGAAAAGTACTCATGGCAACTGTGAAAGGTGATGTACATGACATAGGCAAAAATATTGTTGGTGTGGTGCTTGCCTGCAATAATTATGAAATCATTGATTTGGGTGTGATGGTTTCTGCCGATAAAATTCTGGCAGCTGCCAAACTCCATAATGTAGATGTCATTGGCTTAAGCGGACTCATCACTCCTTCCCTCGATGAAATGGTGCATGTGGCCAAAGAGATGGAACGTGAAGGATTTCAGATTCCTTTGCTGATTGGTGGTGCTACAACTTCAAAAGTACATACAGCAGTAAAAATCGCTCCTCACTACAGTCATCCTGTCGTGCATGTGAATGATGCGTCCCGTTGTGTACCGGTTGCCGGCGCACTCATTTCTAAAGATCTGAGAACAGAATTTGCTGCTCAGGTCACCACAGAATACGAAAGATTACGCGAACATCATAAAAATGCCCGGTCACAACAAGTGATAGTACCATTAGAGGTGGCCCGAAAGAATAAGCAAGCTATTGATTGGAGTAAACATGATTTTGTGAAACCTGCCTTTACAGGGACGAAAAATTTCACCGCATTTCCATTGAATGAAATCGCCGAATTCATTGACTGGACCCCATTCTTTCATAGCTGGGAAATGAAGGGGATCTATCCTGCAATTTTAACCGACCCTGAAAGAGGAACCGAAGCATCGAAATTATTTAATGATGCTCAGAATATGCTGAAGAAAATAATTGATGAAAAATGGTTGCAGGCAAATGCAGTTATTGGAATTTATCCTGCAAATGCCTTAAATGACGACTCAATTATTGTTTACACCGATGAAACACGAAGTGAAAAACTTACTTCATTCGAAAGTATTCGTCAGCAAACCAGAAAACCTGAAGGGCATTTTAATATTGCAATAGCCGACTTCATTGCTCCGGCGCCTTATGCCGATTATATTGGTACGTTTGCAGTAACAACAGGAATTGGAATCGATGAGCATGTGGCTGCATTTGAAAAGGATCATGATGACTACAGTGCCATTATGCTGAAAGCACTCGCAGATCGCTTAGCAGAAGCTTTTGCTGAATTGATGCACCTTAAAGTTCGAAAAGAATTTTGGGGTTATGCTGCAAAAGAAAATCTGAGCAAAGAAGAATTGATTAAAGAAGTTTATCATGGTATCCGCCCTGCACCCGGTTATCCGGCTCAACCTGATCATACGGAAAAAATAACACTGTTTAAACTTATGGATGTGGAGAAAAATGCAGGCATCACATTAACCTCCGGTTTAGCCATGCTGCCTACTGCTGCTGTTTCAGGTTTGTATTTCTCTCATCCCGAATCACATTATTTTGGTGTTGGGAAAATAGGACGCGATCAGGTTACCGATTATGCAAAACGAAAAGGCATGTCGTTTGAAGAAGCTGAGAAATGGCTGGGAACGGTATTGGGATATTAATTTTCCGGTAACGAAATTGCCCACCAGCAATTGTTCATAAATATGATTAATTCGTTTTCCTGAATAAATCCTCCTCTTATGTGGTCGGGATTAAGTGCAGATGGCGATACCGGCAATTTGAGAATATCACTTTTATCGTGTTGGAAACGCCCAAAATAGGAATGCAATGCCGATACTGATTGATCATCTATTATTGCTGAATTATATGTTCCGGGTCTGATTAAAGTGATAATTGTTTTTGAACCGGAGTCCTGAAAAATTATTTGACCCGATTGCAATCCTGATACCGGATAATAATTTCTGATAGGGGGAAAGGATAATTTGTTTGAATTACAATCATCGAGTAATATCAGGTTTCCATTCTTATTTTGAAGAGAAAAACAATGTTGATCGGTATTTGATTTCGTTTCGTAAACGGTGACTAACGGATTATAGGGATTTATATTCGGACGGCCTGTTCCGTTTATTTCATCTATCAGTTCATTTCGGTTTAGGATGCGTTTATTAATGGTGTGGATAGCTTGAATTTCGATTGGTGAAAAGGCTCCTGATTTGAATCGAAATAGCAATGGCGAATTAGTAGTAGATTCCTGCCATTTAACCACATTGCTGTTGTTGGTCAGAATAATAGTGTTCCCGATTTCAGCCGGATGTCCGGTGATGAGGTAGCAATCGTTTGAAACAGTGGTGACAGCAAGCACTTCGTGTTGAAACGGATAATTATTCCTTACGGCTTTTGTTTGGATGCAATAGCGATTCAATTCATTTCGGTGTAAATTGTAATTCATAAAATCAATTCCATAAATAATGGCACCAAATGCAAAAGGAATGATTAACGCCAGCAGAAATTGATTCCTGACTTTACTATTCTCTCGAAACTGAAAAATCCGATACACCAGAAGTAGGCACCAGCTTCCGAAAATAAATATGGAACTAAATTTGAAAAGTAATCCTGCAAAGTAAGGCGTGGCAATATCCGGAAATTGATCCGTCCCACTTCCTGACTGTGAAAAATACCCGACTAACAGAAGAGATGCAACAAATATTAGTAGTTGCATCAACATAGCAGGAAGCAAAAGAAAATTAGCCAATGCCGATTCCCTGAAATTTTTACCCGAATTAATCAAGATTCAGAATATTTAGGTGAAAAACGAATCCACATTGAATATAGTATTTCCGCCGCACTATTCTACAACCACAAATCGCATGTTTGATATGGTATCTTCTGAAATTAGCTTCACAAAATAGCATCCTCCGGACCATTCTGAAATAT
>CAUJFJ010000344.1 GCA_963169675.1 Bacteroidota bacterium | reverse complement strand
ATTTATGGTATCCTGTTTTCCGTTTAACGAAATGGCAACAATATTTTCTGAATTAATTTGAACAATATTGCCAATAATAAACTTTTTATGAAATAAATGCACTTCATATAATTGATTACTATCCACCTGACTGAACAGGTTAAATGCTGAGCCAGAAAATATTATTAGGAAGTATAGTTTTAAGGTGTTCATGGTAATGGGTTTGGATGGGAATATAAAATTAATAAATATAATCCGAATGGTCGGTCTGGGGACGCGACAGGAATAGAGGGTTTTGCTTCGTAGCCACGTTACTGCTTTATAAATACTCCGGCGGCGGCATTTTCACGCGTATTTACTGTAATAAAATAAACACCCGGCGATAACTCGGATACATTAACAGTAAAGGGTGAAAGCCCATTTTCATAACTGAAAATTACTTCACCCGTCAGGTTGTATATTGTAATTTGTGGGTTATTCAAATGACTATATTCAATTGTTATATTTGAAATAGCCGGAATGGGATATATATTTAATTCATCAACAGTATGCTCAAAAACACTTAACCCTTCATCAAGCATTTGGTCACAATCATCGTCGATGCCATTTAACAGCTCTTCGGCTCCGGGAAAAATAGTTGCATCAAAATCATTACAGTCTGTGCTATCTAATACATAACCAATCAATTCATGGCAAGCAATTGATTCATTCTCTAAATTTCCAAAGCCATCAGCATCAAAATCCCTATACCATGTTAAAAAAGTGGCATCCTCATCAATTTCGAAATTGCAGTTATCATCAATATCATTACAAATGTCGGAAACACTTGGGTGAATTAGTTGATTAGCATCATTACAATCTAGATTATTTAATACATAGCCTAAAGTATCAAAACAGCTATAAATATATTCAGCTGCATTACCAAATTCATCTTCATCTAAATCAGCATAATATTTTAAGTATGTGCAATTCTCTTTAATTCTTATTGTCCAAATGTCGGAATTATCTTCAATTCCTTCATGGTGGTCAAAAATATCACCATCGTTAGAATAGGCTCTACCAGTTATTACGTACGAACCATCCGGTAATTGAGCACTGCCAAATGGAGTGTCATATAAAGTTCCACCATAGCAATCTCTCCATATAATAGTTCCATTTGTATCTATATTAATAACCCAAAAGTCGCTTGCTCCATTAAATCCTGTTACATCACCATTCTCATCGCCAGCAGCAGCAACTACAAGAATTGTTGAATCAGCAGTCTCGAAAATTTCGTAACCGTTGTCGTATCCAAAACTGCCATAAGACCTTTCCCATAATAAATTACCTGCTGAGTCTAACAAGATTACCCAATTATCAGCAATTCCGGATACATAACCTACATCACCATCTTCAGAAAGTGATACTCCGCATACAATGATATTGCCTGAACTTAATTCATCAATACCGTAAGCGACGTCCTCTGCGGAGCCGCCAAAAGTTTTTTCCCAAATTAAATCACCGTTCCCATTTATTTTTAAAATATAATAATCTTCAAAATCTAACTTACGATATCCGCATATCAGGTAACAACTGTCTTTAGTTTTTATGATTTGATTGCTATAATCATCTCCAACTGACCCATATGAGTTCAGCCAAAGAAGATTTCCGGATAAATCTATTTTACCTACTATAATATCACTTTTATCCTCAGGACCAATATGGTCGGTTACATCAATATCATTCGAATGTGATATCCCTGTAAAAAGGTAACTGGTGTCATCAGTTCTGATGATAGACCTAATGCCATCACTATTACTTCCACCGTAATTTTTAATCCACTCTAAATTCCCTAAGACATCTGTTTTTAGGATTATCGCATCTGACAGTCCATAATTACCCGGAATAATGCCATCAGATGTGGCAGACGATCCACCAACAATATATCCTCCATTGTAAGCTTCTACTGCACTCAGACTTTGATCGTCATCACTCCCTCCAAATGTTTTTGAAAACATAACTTCATTTGATGCACTAAATTTTACAATATACATATCTGTACCACCTGCGTTGAATTCAATATCACCATCTGTAGAACTTGAGTACCCTACAGTTAAGAAACCGCCATCAGCAGTACTAATCACATCAAATCCAACTTCACTTTCGCTACCTCCTAAACTTTTAGTCCATAATAGTTCAGGTGCCTGGCAAAACAAATTAAATGCAGGAATTGCAAATATTAAATAAATGAAACTTTTAATTTTCATGTAACAAAAATGGGGTTATACATATCTAAAGAAATGCAAATTAAGTTGCAACTTTAAGCACAAACTTTTTATTCTTTAGCATAGTAAAAGTAAGGAACACCAACATACTTTCAAAGTTTAAAGGTGATTTTTTCCTTTATGATAAGTCAAGGTACGCAATCATGAGATGAAGAAATGAATGTTATTATTTGTTAGGAATGATAATGTTGCTTCGTAGCGGAATCTCGTTATGGTTGGTCTGGGGACGCAACCATGGGGAGGAGGAATGAAAGTGATTATTCGGAGTGAGTTACAGGGTTGCTTCGAAGGTATTGCTATCGAAGAAAAAAAGTAATTGGTAAAGCACCACCTATCATTCGAAGCTCACCCATTGGTTGTGTCCCCAGACCAACCAATGAGGACGCGGCCAGCATTCAACAAATTAACAGCAAACGATATTCACCATCATCTTCAATCGGTGCCCGATGTATACAAGGTAATGCCTGACTATTAGGATGATCCACTGCTAAGCGACAAATATGTCCCAGCGGAATTTTTTCGATTTGAGCGTTGGGTAAGGCTGCGAAATGTAAGTCGTAAAATTGTTCTGTTAAATATGTTTCGAAGGCGACTTCTGAGCCGGCAAAATTATTTTTTAGCTGTTCGCGAATTTCGGGGATAAGTATTTTTTGGATGCTTTGTGCATTGGGTAATATTTCAGTGGTTGCACCATAATAAGTGCATAAAAAAGTATCCACAGGTATTGGCGAACGGTCGATATGAAATGAATATACATCGGTGGGGAAAATATTTTCATCAGCATCTCTGTCGTATTGTTTTATAATATTTAATGATGGTGCTGCACCATATTCGGAAAGTAATTCGAAGTCGTTTAAAATTATATTTCGTGCAAGCTGACCTGCGGCACTTAATTTTATATTGCGCAATAATTCCGGCTCAATAACGGTGATGTTTTCAGCGGAAACACATTGCTGAATTATTTCATTAAAATCACCAATGAATGCACGTTCCCAGCATACTACATTTGCGCTGCCTTTAAGTGGAGTTGTTACTAAATCGTTG
>CAUJFJ010000343.1 GCA_963169675.1 Bacteroidota bacterium | reverse complement strand
AAAAACCAGCCGTTTCACCCACTGATTCTATGAGTAATGTGATCATGGAAATTTCTTCTAAAAGATTGGGCGTGACTGCTGTAGTTGAGAACGAAAAACTCTTGGGAATTATTACAGATGGTGATTTACGTAGAGTTTTTGGTAAAAGCACTGATCTGCAAGCTGTTAAAGCAGCAGACATGATGTCGGTAAACCCTAAAACCGCTCAGCCTGAAATGATGGCCGTGGATGCCCTTCAAATTATGAAGCAATTTAATATCACATCTCTGGTTGTTGTAGAAGGGGATAAATATCAAGGATTTATCCATTTACACGATCTGCTGCGGGAAGGTATTATTTAATGTGTTAAAATATGGTGCAGCTTCCTTCAGTTGCAGTTTTCGATTTAATCGCCCGGCCACGATTATTGTATCGACTAAGGTGGTAATTTTGTCGGCCGGTAAAGTACTTTCTACCCACTATGAGTTTGCTCAAATCCAAAGATCCCAACACAGAAATGCATTTTCTCGATCACCTCGAGGCTTTGCGCTGGCATTTGGTCAGATCAGCAATCGCTATTGTGTTACTTGCGTTGGTTGCTTTCCTGAATACCGAAATTTTGTTCGATCAAATTATTTTAGGCGCTAAAAACCCCGATTTTCTTACCTATCGTGTTCTATGTCAATTATCTGAACGATTTAACGTGGATATGTGTATACGGGAAGTTCCGTTTATTCTTATCAATATCGATATCTCAGGTCAGTTTACTACACATATATATACATCGTTCATTGCCGGATTTATTCTTGGATTCCCTTACCTGATTTGGGAATTATGGCGATTCATTAAACCTGCCCTATCCAAAAAAGAATTGAAATACACCCGGGGCATAGTTATTTTTAGCTCTCTGCTGTTTCTTTCAGGTGTGTTGTTTGGATATTATATTATTAGTCCCTTGAGTATCAACTTCCTGGGAAGTTATCAGATTAGTGCTATGGTAGCCAATCAAATTACATTAAGCTCGTTTATTTCCACCGTAACCATGCTAACACTTTCATCCGGAGTAGTTTTCGAATTACCTGTGGTGATCTATTTTCTATCCAAAATTGGAATCGTAACACCTTCTTTTTTAAGAACTTACCGTCGACATGCCATGGTAATTATTCTTATTATTGCCGCACTGATTACGCCTTCGCCCGATATCTCCAGCCAGATTCTGGTGGCGATTCCGTTGTTTATACTTTATGAAATCGGAATTGGAGTTTCAGCAATGGTCCTTCGCAACAAAGAAAAAGAAGCCAAATCTCAGTCCTGATCATTTTCCGGATACCTGCTTTTGGAAAGGTAATAATAGGCAACCGTAATAAGTCCGGTAACAAACAACACCATAGCCGGAATTCGCAGTTTGTCATCGAAGAAAAATTCGCCAATCATCCAAATAGAATTAGCTGATATCCAGCAGCATACAGCTAAATTATGAAATAAGTCCACTCTCACATGCCTTCTTAGCCAGGTAATATGAAATGCCACGCCTATGGTGGGAATAATCATAATTAAGCCCGGAATTTCCCATAACATCACCCAGCAAGTGTCTTTTAAAAGCCAAAGCAGAATGTGTAAATTCTCGTAGCCACGGATTTTCTTCAGCGAAACCATGATGCAAACATACTTACTTGGTCGATTGCGATGAAATTTTTTGCTGTGGCTGATGCAAAATTTAACCTTCCCGCCCGGCGAATCCCCAACAAAAGATTTCTTTACATACTTTTGTGAGGTATGGATAAAGCAGTTAAGGAATTTAACGACTACCGCTCCAGGATGAATGAGCGGATAATGGATGCCGACAATCTGGTTTTGAAGCGCCTTTTTAATCTCGATACCAATACTTATCAGGAAGGAGCATTAAATGTAAAGACCAAAGAAATGCTGGGACTGGTAGCTTCCATGGTGCTTCGGTGTGATGATTGTGTAAAATATCACGTGCAAAAATGCTATGAAAACGGAGTTTCCAAAGAAGAGATTTTTGAAGTCTTTGCCATTGCCAATATTGTAGGTGGCACTATTGTGATCCCTCACCTTCGGAGAGCGGTTGAATTCTGGGAACAACTTGAAACAAAATCCTGATAATTTCGTTGATTTACACTTACACCTCCTGTATGTTTAAAATGTTACGGTTTTTACTGTTGCCATTTTTTTTAATCACTTTTTATGGTGGTTTAAATATTGTTTCAGCGCAACAAACCCGTGTCTCAGGAAAAGTAACCGATGCACTTACCGGAGAAGCAATTCCATTTGCGAATGTGGCATTCAAAGGAACGTCTGTAGGAACTGTTACTGATATGAACGGGAGTTTCGTGATTGAAACGGATAAACCTTCCGATTCGCTTTCAGCTTCCTACGTAGGTTATAATCCGATTACTTTAAAAGTTGTGAAAGGGAAATCGCAAACAGTAAATTTTTTACTTAAAGTAAATAAGGTTGATCTGAAAGAAGTAGTTATCAAGGCCGGTGAAAATCCTGCCAATATTTTATTACGGAAAGTAATCGATAATAAAGACAAAAACGATAAGAAGCGTCTCGATACTTATGCGTACGAAGTGTACAATAAAATGGAGTTCGATCTTACCGATATTCCACAGGATTTTAAAGATAAAAAACTGATCAAACCATTCGCATTTATCTTTGATAATATGGATAGCTCAGTGACTAACGGCAAACCATTTTTACCTTTCTTTATTACAGAATCACTCTCTGATATTTATTTCAAAAATAATCCGAAGGCAACCCGCGAAGTAATTAAGGCCAGCAAAATTTCCGGATTGGAAAATGAATCTATTACACAGTTTTTAGGTGATATGTATCAGAATATCGATATCTATGATAATTACATAGATATTTTCGGAAAGAGTTTCGTAAGTCCCATTTCAAATGTTGGACAGGTTTATTATAAATATTATCTCACCGATTCAGCATTTCTCGATAATCAATGGTGCTATAAATTAAAGTTTAAACCACGACGTAAACAAGAGCTAACTTTTACCGGAGAATGTTGGGTGCATGATACCACTTTTGCTATTCGTAAAATTGATATGCGGGTAGTTGAAGATGCCAACATCAATTTTGTGGAAGATCTCGCTGTTGTAAAAGAATATTCCAGAGTAGATGATGTGCAGTGGATGATGGTGAAAGAAATGCTGGTAGTTGATTTCGCCGCAAGAAAAGATGGTTTGGGTTTTATTGGAAGAAAAACTTCATCTTACAAAGACTTCAAATTGAATGCAGCTCTTCCGGATACCATCTTTGAAGGAACGGAAAAAATCAAAGTGCTTGAGACCTCCGTCAAACAGGATGATGCATTCTGGCGTGAAGCCCGGCATGATTCATTAACTGATCGTGAGAAGCAGATTTATCACATGGTTGATACCATTAAAACTTTACCCGCATTCCGGACTTATGTCGATATTGTAACTTTGTTTTTTACGGGTCATTATGAAATTGGAAAGTTTGAAATTGGGCCCTATTTCACTCTGGCATCTTTCAATTCGGTTGAAGGTTATCGTTTTCGCTTAGGTGGCAGAACCGGACCAAAATTCAGCGACCGCTTAAGGTTTGAAGGTTACGTGGCTTACGGCACCAAAGATGAAGAGTTCAAATACATGGGTGGATTCAGGTATTTCCTGAAGACTAAACCACGCGAAGCCATTGGTGCCCGATATAAAAATGATGTCGTGCAACTTGGTCAAAGTGAAAATGCTTTTCAGGATGATAATATTCTTTCGTCGCTGTTCAGAAGAAATCCTGCTGATAAACTTACACAACTCGAAAGTTACAAAGTGTACTATGAAAAAGAATGGCTATCGGGATATTCTCACCGCATTGCTTTTGAGCACGGAATTCTGATTCCATTGGGTAAACTAGACTACAGTTATTTTAGTAATGAGGAGCGGACTAAAGTGAGAAATAGTATCAATACATCTGAGATTTCTGTCTTTATGCGTTTTGCTTATCGCGAAAAGTTTGTGGAAGGAAAAACTGGACGGGTTTCACTGGGAAGTGAATTTCCTGTTACTCAAATACTGTATACCGGTGGTTTGAAAGGTGTTCTTGAAAGCGATTTTACCTATCATAAATTAGTTGGAAAAGTTGACGATATCATAAAGGTTCCTCCGTTCGGTTATACATATTATGCTATTGAAGCAGGAAAAACATGGGGTGAAGTTCCATACCCATTGCTGAATGTGCATCAGGGTAATGAATCCTATTTTTATGATTATGCATCCTTCAATATGATGAACTATTACGAATTCATCAGCGATCAGTATGCTTCCCTTTTTGTGGTACACCATTTCGAAGGATTCTTCCTTGATAAAATTCCATTGATGCGAAAACTGAAATGGCGTGAAGTTGCCAGCCTTCGTGGTGTTTATGGCAGCATGTCGGATGAAAATAAATCGCTTCTGGTAAACCAGAATGCATTCAGCACGTTATCGAAGAAGCCTTATGTCGAAGCCGGATTCGGAGTAGAAAATATTTTCAAAATTCTCCGTTTCGATTTCATGTACCGCCTCACTTATCTCGATAATCCTGATATTTCCAAGTTTGGTATCAGAGGTAGTTTACAGCTTACTTTCTGATTGGTGGAAATAGTTATCTTTGACCAACTTTATATAATACAATTGCATTGATACTCCGTGCCGATAATCTGGTAAAAAGGTATAAAAGCCGAACTGTGGTTGACCATGTTTCCATTTATGTGGAGCAAGGGGAAATAGTTGGTTTGCTGGGGCCGAATGGTGCCGGCAAAACCACCACTTTTTATATGACGGTGGGACTTATTCGTCCGAATGAAGGCCATATTTACCTCGATGACAAAGAAATCACCGAAGAGCCCATGTATCGCAGGGCTCAGATGGGTATCGGCTACCTGGCACAGGAGGCATCCGTATTCCGAAAATTGAGCGTTGAAGACAATATTAAGGCTGTTTTGGAGATGACGAAAATGTCACGGGATGAACAAAGAGCCAAAGTGGAGTCGCTTTTAGATGAATTCGGTTTGCAGAAAATTCGTAAAAGCAGAGGCGATTTGTTGTCGGGTGGTGAGCGCCGCCGGACCGAAATTGCGCGTGCCCTCGCAGTAAATCCGAGTTTTATTTTGCTCGATGAACCGTTTGCTGGCGTTGACCCGATTGCGGTTGAAGATATACAGGGTATTGTGGCAAAACTGAAAGAGAAAAATATCGGAATTCTGATTACCGATCACAATGTGCATGAAACATTGAATATAACAGAACGCGCCTATCTGCTTTTTGAAGGTCGTATTTTAAAAGAAGGTACTGCTCAGGATCTGGCCGAAGATGAACAGGTACGAAAAGTATATCTGGGTCAGAATTTTGAATTAAGAAAGTAATCGAAAGAGGATTATTTTGCCTCTGTCAATTCAAATTCATAGCCCTCCATTATCGGATTTGCCAGTAATTTTTTGCACGCAAGATCAACTTTTTCACGGGCTTCCTCTTTATTGCCGGCAGTAATTTCCAAAGTAATGTGCTTTCCAATCCTCACATTATCAATTTCAGGCAATTGCAAATTCTTCATCGAATTGGTAACTGCTTTTCCTTGTGGATCAAGAAGAGCCTTTAAAGGCATGATTGTAATACTTGCGGCGAATTTCATAGTGTTGATAATCAGTTGTTTTCGGTGTTTTTGACCGTTTTGTTAGGTGGGTTAATCAGCGACAAAATTAAGTATAAAATGATCACTACCGGAATTCCGGCAAATTGTAATGTTACGAGACTAACAATCGTGAGAATCAAAAAGGTGTATTGCACCTGATTTTTTTGCCATGAAAAGCTTTTGAATTTGAGTGCAAATAAGGGTATTTCCGAGACCAGTAAAAATGACAGAATCATGCTTAAGCCTGCAATTACAAAGGAGTTGAGGATAATAGGCGTGAGTGAGAAGCGGTCGTCGTGCAAAATCAGGGCTATTCCGATCACAAAAATGGTGACAGCCGGTGTTGGCATCCCTATGAAAGAGTCTGTCTGGCGGGTATCAATATTAAATTTTGCCAGCCTTAATGCCGAAAAAATGGTAATCAGGAAGGGCAAAAAACTCAAAATTTTCATCCACATCTCATCCTGATAAAGGACCATTGGAACACTCGAAATAAACAAATGATACATAATTGCACCCGGCAAGAGCCCAAATGTTACCATATCGGCAAGTGAATCGAGTTCTTTTCCCATAGGGGAGTAGGCCTTAAAAGCACGGGCAGTGAAGCCATCCAGAAAATCGAATACCAGGGAGGCTGCCACCAGCGATGCAAAGACCGGAATGTTTCCCTGGAACACAAAAACCAGCGCAATGCATCCGCACGCAAGATTCATGCATGTTAGCAGGTTTGGAATATGTTGGGTAAATGAAGCTTTCATAGTGGTGAATGGTGCAAAAATAGGGATTTAAAATCTCTGTAGATTTAATTGTATAATTTGTTGATAAAATGATTGAAAATTAATACTTTCGAGGGTGACTAACCTCAATTTCCGTTATTACTTTTGAACATTAAAACCATTCCGGATGTTTAAGAGTATAACGGTCGGACCCATACACTATTTTCTATTGCCAATCGTTTGTGAGGCATACACAACCTAATTGACCTATGAACAAAAAGATCACACTCGCCGCCGCTGCCTTATTGGTAACCATGAGTGCCGGAGCGCAAAATGCACCCAAATACAGTAATGAGTTCCTCTCTATTGGAGTTGGAGCACGGGCCTTAGGCATGGGCGGAGCACAGGTATCTTCTGTGAATGATATTACTTCAGGATACTGGAATCCCGCAGGTTTAACCCTGGGAACCGGCGATCTGCAACTGGGATTGATGCATGCTGAATATTTTGCCGGAATTGGAAAATACGATTATGCCGCTCTTGCAGCTCCCATCGATGCAACCAGAACCATTGGATTTTCTGTAATCCGTTTTGCTATTGATGACATCATCGATTCAACTGAGCTCATCGATTCCGATGGCAATATCGACTACGACAGGTTAAAATCGTTTTCTGCCGGTGATTATGCCTTCATGTTTTCTTATGCTAAGAAAACCAATATTGAAGGACTTCGTTATGGAGCC
>CAUJFJ010000342.1 GCA_963169675.1 Bacteroidota bacterium | reverse complement strand
ACTGTCATTAGGTTAATGGTCATTGAAGGAATTCTCGTCTCATCACGCAAGCGAAATTCTCTGCGTCTCCCTAACTCTGTGTTCAAAAAGTAAGTCATTCGCGGCAAAGCCGCTGTCATTCGCGGCAAAGCCGCTGTCATTAGCAGCAAAGCTGCTGTCATTAGGTCATTAGCAGCAGAGCTGCTGTCATTAAATTCAGTGATATGTCATAAGCAATACGGGGTGTTTTTCGGCAGATATGGTTCATTCTCGGCAGTGTTATTGTCATAGTAACATCATAGTTTTGTATAGGTTCAAAACAAAATTTTACGTTGGACATTTTACGTTGAACATTTTACATTCACAATTTTATATTGAGTATTTTACATTTCAGCGAATTTTCTTTCTGAGCACCCAATACTGGTCCTTATCTGAGGGCTATCGGACTGTGGGGGAAGATCCCTCCTAAAAATCTATTATTATGACGAAATTAATTGTATTTTTACAGTTAAGTATTCATCATGGCATCGTTTCGAAAGCTATATGATGCGGCAATTCGCAATACAAATAGTAGTTTTATGAAACGTAACTGTTCTTGATTCTGGCCATTTGGTTGCGTGCTTCCTCGCCTAAGTCCGATAGCTATCGGACGAGGACGAGAAGGGGCATAATAAATGTTGGTACTTATTATTTAAGGAAATGATGAAAATTCAAGAACTATCTGCCTGGCACCGACAAATGATTGATAAATTGTTGGCCGCTGACTTCACAGGAAAAATTGAGTTGGCCAACCAAATATTTTCTGCATCGTTTGAAATTGCGGATGAAAATGGGAGTTTATTTATTAATCCAACAATTGATGGAGAAGCACCTTTAATAAAAACAATTCCAGTAGAAGCATTTTCCGAAGATATTGATGGTGCTGAAATTTCAGTGTTACTCTTTACTAGTTTTGATAGGGCTAAGACACTTGAAATTTTAAGAATAGATGGTGAGCCTGTACAAAAATTACCTCCTGTTGAAGAATTTACTGTAATGGTACTTGGAGTTTAATGTAAATAATCCAAAAAACACCTTTAAAAATAACGATTATTAGGAACTATAATTGTTGCCGATGTTCTTCATGGCATCGTTTCGAAAGCTATTTGATGTGGCAATTTGCATTACAAATAGCAGTTTCATGAAATGTAACTGTTCTTTATTCTGGCTATTTGGTTGCGTGCATCCTCGCCACAGTCCGATAGCTATCGGACGAGGACGAGGACAGGTTTTTATTGAATTTTGATTAACAAGAATTGTAAAGTGAACAATGGCACTTTTGTCGAATACTGTATTGTTTTCTGCGCAGAATTCAATTTCTCATTTTTCATCTATCATTTATCATTTGCCGTTGAATTGTGTGGAACATTTCACTATAATTGTAGACTGATTTTCAATTTATGAAGAAATCCGGCACAAGCAAATCTACCGCAGCAAATCCTTCTAAACCTGTTGCTTCCAAAGCAAAAGCCACTGAAAAAGGTTTTCCGGTATGGCCTTTTTTGGCCGGGATTGTTCTGCTTGTTTTTGTGTTGTATGGCAACTCGCTCCGAAATGATATCCTGACTTTCGATGATAATGAGTACTTCCAGAATTATCCTGAAGTACTGACTCTGTCGTGGGAATCGGTTAAGACCTATTTTACTTCGTACTATGTAATTATGTATCAGCCATTACCGGTGCTGACTTTTGCCATTAATTACCACTTTTCAGGCCTGGATACATTCCCCATGCACCTGTTGAATCTGTTGTTCCATCTGGGAAATGTGGTTTTGGTATTTGCATTTGTGCAAAAACTGACCTCCAACAAAATTATGGCTTTACTAATTGCATTGGCATTTGGAATTCATCCCATGAATGTAGAGGCGGTAAGCTGGATTTCAGCCCGCAGCAGTGGCATGTACACTTTTTTCTTCCTTGCCGGGATGTATTTTTATCTCCGGTATATAAGGGAAGAAAAGTACTCTATGCTTCTCGCAGCCGGCATCTTTTTTATTCTTTCACTCTTCAGCAAAGCGCAGGCAGTGACTTTCCCGGTGGTGATGTTGCTACTCGATTTTGTTTCTGACAGAAAATTGCTCAGCAAACAGGTTATTGTGGAGAAGATTCCATTCTTCCTCCTAAGTTTACTATTTGGAATTATTACCCTGATGAATTCAGGGACCATGCACAACATCACCAAAGGTATGCTGATCGATTACAATGCAATCGACATATTCTTCATGGTATGCTATTCATTCAGCTTTTATTTGATGAAGCTATTACTGCCATTAAAGCTTTGCGCCATTTATGTCTTCCCACCTAAGAGCGGAGGTATGTTGCCGTGGGAATATTATGCTTCAGCGGTGCTTATTGGTGCAGTTCTTTACGGACTGTGGCGGGCACGAAGCAATAAATGGATACTATTTGGCGCAGCATTTTTTGTGGCCACCATAACTATCAATATTCAGCTTATTCCGTCCAGGTTGTTTATTGTCACCGATCGTTACGGTTACCTGCCATATCTGGGTTTGATGCTTTTGATTGGATATCTCATAACCGGAAATACGGTCAATTTTCATAAATACAAGTCCGGTTTAACAGTGGTCTTCACGGGCTTAATGTTGTTCTTCGCTTTTTCTGTTCCGGCACGAAATAAGATATGGAACAATGATGTTGTTTTCCTGACCGATGTAATAGAGAAAAATCCGGAGTCGACATACTTATACCGTGCTTATGGCAACAGAGGTATGGCGCATCAGGTGAAGCGTAATTATCCCGAGGCAATTAAAAATTTCGATGAGGCAATTCGGCTCAAGCCGGATGATGCCCGGAATTACCTCAATCGGGGATTGTCATATTCCTTTATGAATAACGGTAAGATGGCGGAGGCAGATTTTTCGCGGGCTATAGCACTCGATTCCACGCAGATCATGATTTACAACAACCGGTCACAGGTACGCTTTCAGTTAGGCGATTATGCAGGTGCGGAAGCCGATAGTCGTAAATGTATTGAGCTCGATCCTAACAGTACCGATGCTTATAATACCCTTGCTAATGTTGCTTATATGAAAAAGCAATACGATGAGGTTTTGGCACTTTTATCGAAGGCTATTGAAATCGATCCTAATTTTGCAATTGGCTATAAAAACAGGGGACTGGTTTATTTGGAGCTCAACAATAAAATTGCGGCTTGTGCCGATTTCATTTCCGGTTCCAATTTGGGGAATCAGGAAGCAAAGCAATTGCAACAGCAGCATTGCCGGTAATCCGAAATTTACCTTAAAACACCCGCTTTCTCAGTCATCTAAAGCGTTTGCGAACTCTTTGTGGTCGATCCCTCATTCCGGGTTGGAACAGGCTTGCCGGTATCTTAATTTTGCCAACAGATTGGTACTGAAATGTAAAAACTAAAATGATAGTATTACAATCATTTTGCCTCGCTTTGTGTACATATTGTTGAAAAGTTTTTTTCGGGGGTTGTAAAAAACCGATAAATCATACGCATCTTTGTACCGGTTCCAGCAGTCGTTTATTTGTCTGTTCGAAAGTCGGAATCGAATTAACTTTTAATGCAACATTACGAATCGGAATCAGGCAACTTCAAAAACGTCACTACTTAATTTTTTTATCATGTCAACTACAGAAACAACCAACAAAGAAAAACTGAAAGTATTACAGTTAGCCATCGACAAACTCGAAAAATCGTATGGTAAAGGAACCATCATGCGCATGGGCGATTCGCCGGTCGAGACGATGGAGGCAATCTCCACAGGATCCGTATCATTGGATATTGCTCTAGGAATTGGTGGATTACCAAAAGGACGTATTATTGAAATCTACGGACCTGAATCATCGGGTAAGACAACTTTGGCTATTCATGCGATTGCGGAAGCACAAAAATTGGGTGGAATAGCTGCCTTTATTGATGCAGAACATGCTTTTGACCGTTATTATGCTCAGAAACTGGGGGTTGATATCGAGAATTTATTGATTTCGCAACCCGACAATGGAGAGCAGGCACTTGAAATTGCCGATAATCTGATCCGTTCCGGAGCTATTGATATTATTGTAATCGATTCGGTTGCTGCCCTTACTCCTAAAAGTGAAATCGAAGGTGAAATGGGTGATTCCAAAATGGGTCTGCAAGCTCGATTGATGTCTCAGGCATTACGTAAACTTACTGCAACCATCAGCAGAACAGGATGTTGCTGTATTTTCATCAACCAGTTACGTGAGAAAATCGGTGTTATGTTCGGAAATCCCGAGACTACAACCGGAGGTAATGCCCTGAAGTTTTATGCTTCTGTACGTCTGGATATCAGAAGAATAGGCCAAATAAAAGAAGCTGAAGCAGTTATTGGTAACAGAACTCGCGTTAAGGTTGTGAAGAACAAAGTTGCTCCGCCATTCCGTACAGCAGAATTCGATATTCTATACGGTGAAGGAATTTCACACACTGGTGAAATCGTTGATATCGGTGTAGAATTAGGCATCATTAAGAAAAGTGGTTCCTGGTTCAGCTATGGTGATACCAAATTAGGACAGGGACGTGAATCGGTTCGTCAGTTATTTACCGATAACCCGGAACTGGCTGAAGAGATTGAAAACAAAATCCGTGAGCAGCGTTTAGCAGCAGCGGCTGAATAATATTCATCATGACGACGTTAAGCCGGGAGAGGAAACTCTTCCCGGCTTTCGTTTTTTACAGTATTTTCGCATTTCCATTAAAAATCATCCACATGAAAAAGTATCTCTTACTGGCAGCACTTTTTTGCACCACTCTTTATTCCTGTAAAACAGAAAATAAGAAGGATCCCGAAACGGTCCAGACAACAGATACGACGGCAGTTGGGAAGCAACTAGCTACATTGGATGCTCAGATTGCCAAAGACCCCAAAAATGCGGTTGCCTTGCATGAAAGGGCACGTTTGCTGATAGATGCCAAAAGGTATGAGGAAGCATTGAAAGATATGGAGCTGGTAATGACAATCGACAGCACGCAATCGGCCTACTTTCTGACCATGGCGGATCTTTCTTTTGCAGCAAAACGAACCTTCAACGCCAAAGAATTCCTCACCAAAGCCATCGAACTCGATCCGGAAAACACCGATGCCATGATGCGTCTGGCAGAATTAAATCTCATAGTCAAGCAATACAGCGAATCTGTTAAGCTTCTCACCACTATCATCAACAAAGACAAAACCAACACTACAGCCTGGTTTATGAGAGGCATAAACTTTAAGGAAAACGGTGATACCACACGAGCGGTAAACGATTTCAGATCAGCAATTGAAGCCGACCCGAATTTTTACAATGCTTACATGCAACTGGGAATTATTTTTCAGGCTAAGAATGACCCCATTGCTGAGGGATATTTTACCAATGCCATTCAAAAAAAGCCGGGAAGTGAAGAAGCGCTGTATGGTCGAGGCTTATGGTACCAGGATCATGGGCAACTAGACAAAGCAATTCAGGATTACACCACTATTGTTCAGGCTAATCCGCTGAATAAGAATGCACATTTTAATCTCGGTTATATTCATCACATCTTTTTGAAGGTCTACCCCGAGGCCACCAAGCATTACACGGCTGCTATCAATGCCGATCCTCGCTATGCCGAGGCTTATTACAACCGAGGTCTATGCTTCGAGGCTGTGGGCAATCTAGCGGCCGCCGCTTCCGACTACAAACAAGCCTTGATGATTAGACCGGTATATCCGCCGGCGGAACAAGGACTGAAAAGGATTAAGAATTAAGGATTAAGGATTAAGGATTGCCGGAAGGATCTCTGATCCTGACATTTGAAATATGCGGATCTCTGATCCGCCTTACATCTCAAAACCGGATCAAAGATCCGGGAATTTCCTTAGTCGGTATCAGAGATACCGACGGGCATCCGATCCTGACAACCCAAATGTGCGGCATCAGCCGGAGGGATCTCTGATCCTGACCACTGAAATGTGCGGCATTAGCCGGAGGGATCTCTGATCCTGACCACTGAAAAATGCGGATCTCTGATCCGCCTTACCGGATACAACAGATGAATATTTTTCATTCGTCGGCTTCACAAATTAAATCTAAAGTATAACAGACCGCTTTACTGGTTACGCCACAGCTATGCCACCAATTTGCATGAAAGCGGTACAGATATACGGTTCATTCATCAATAAGAAGGTTTTAATAGTGATTCACAACTAAATTTTTAATTAGAGTTCGTTATTGCAACCCCCCTAAAATTGAATATAATTTGATATTTAGAGAGAATTAACTTATCTTTGATTAAAGAGATCAAAGGGCTTTAGCAAATGCAGTGAATGATCCAGATGAATAAAATTTGGTAGCCCTAAAAGTCAATAAATTCCAGAGTAAATACATTCTGATTGAAAAACTAAATCACATGAAAAACTTAAAAGCAAAATTCACCATTTTGTTGGCTTTATTTCTTATTACTATGAACTCGGGAATGTCTCAAACACCTATCCCAGATATATTTTCGCCAACTTTTTCTCATTTATCAGGCAGGTATAATTCCGACATTCAAATTCAATTGGCAACTCCCACACCAAGTGCTGAAATTTATTATACACTGGATGGTACGGATCCAGATACATCTTCACAAAAATATATCAGTAATATTTCAATATCCGGTGACGGTACTTTCAAAACTCTTAAAGCAATTACTATATCGCAGGATTCACTGAAAAGTTTAATTAGTTCTGCAATCTACTTAATTGATTATAGCTTCAATCCTAATGCAAGTTACCTTACAAATCTCACATTTGGACAGTATAATAATTTTATTCAAGGGGACTGGTTTGGTTATGCAACTACTCCTTGGACATATGATTATAATGTCAAATTATCTATACTGCCCAATGGAAATTACATTGATACATCAACATCAAGAGGTTTTAATTTTCCATTCAATGATGTTTTCCCTCGCGTTTTTTATTACGGAATTTCTGCTGCTTCACCATTGAAAACAATTGTAGTTTATAACATTTTAGCATCAGGATATGCAAATGGCTTTGTAACTATCGATTTTGGTTCAGGAACAACAAACCAGGATGAATTACGCTACATCAAATTTATTGACGATAAAAACCTTTACTTAGAAATGTGGCATCATTCGCAATATGGGCCATTAAAGTATTACTTGACAAAAAAGGATTCAAGTATTCCCACAAGTATAGATGCATTCCAACCTGAAACATCGTTCATATATCCAAATCCTGCATCTGATTTCATATTTATTAAAAATGTGGATAGCGATATTCAATTAATAAATCAAATCGGACAATCAGTTACATTGAAAAATAATGAAACAATATCTGTGTCTCATTTTTCTAGAGGGTTATACATAGTAGAATTTAAAAATAATGAAGGTAAGTTGATTAGACAAAAACTAGTACTCGAATAAATTGGTAAAAAGGATGTTTTTGATTATTTCAAAATATTAATCAAGCAATAGATGATTTTGAAAATTCATAATTGATGACAACAGCAATCGTCAAATGAAGTAATTTTGGTTCATATCAATTTTATGTTAAGAGTTAATTTTTAAACCGAAACCCAGGCAATCGAAAGGCGAAACAGATAGAATAGTACCTTTGAGTTTGAAGCTTTTTGAAATGTTGAGAGCTTACTTTGTGGTTTATAGACTGGCAAAGTGGTTATTTGAAGGACAAGAGCCGGGTGAGCAGTATTCGGAAAGCATATTGCAGATGTTCATGAAAATGGCGGTCCCCCAAGCCAATATTCAAAAGCTAGCATCGCTTCACAGGTTACCCAACAGCTATACCACCCATTTACACGAAAGCGGTACAGATATACTTTTCATTCAGGAACATTAGGGTCATAATGGCAGTCGAACCATTGCAATCTACACATGGGTAAGCACCCGGAGTATCCAAAATATTAAGTCGCCATTTGATAGTTTATAATATTTCTGTTACTTTTATAACCCGATACGAGAACTAGCGCAAATAGGCGTTTCAAACACGGTAATAGTTTTGTTTTTGTGGTGTGTAGAAGGGAGTTATGCGTAATTTTAGTTGACAATTCAATCAATGATATTAGAGACACCTATACAATCAGACGTTGTCGAAAATGACGACAACAATTCTATTCGAGAGCACTACGCTGATTATGAAGCCACGTTCGTAATCTTACATCCATTTTTGAAAATTAAAGATGGAAGTAGCATTAAATTTGAAACAGGTAATTGGCCGACAAAAAGTGAGATTATCCAAAACACAACCCGTTTAACTTGGACTGAAATAATAAATCAAGCAAAACTAAAGGACATAAAAGAGCTTGATAGATTGCTTGCGTTTCTTCATTGTGCAAGGCGCACAGCAGACAAGGAAGGTTGGATTAAACTTATGACAATTGTAGATGCGAATAATTATATCGTGGCGCAGGTTGACAATTACCCTGATATATTGACCGACATAACACTTGAACTTCTAAAATCATACGGCTATAACAACATCTTCCACTATTCCGACATTAGTGACGATAAAACTTCTTATAATATTCAAGACTTACTTAACAATGAACGAGGGCTACCTGAAAGCCAAACAAGAATTTTAACTCCTGACAATAAAATTCTATTTGAAACAGATTTTGACGAGCGTTTTACTTGTTTGTCTTCAGACAGAGATACTATAGATGAGATAATAAATAAATTAGACCTTGAAGGCTTTTATTGTAATAACAAGACAAAAACTTATTGGTCACACGAAGAACAGAAGGATAATTTAATTGATTGGGACAGTGAAGAGCGATATAAAAACTACGCATAACAGGCGTTTGGCAAAAAAGCGGGTTCAGTGCTTAAATGAAGCTTTGTGCTTCGTATCAAGTTCAGTGCTGGCAGACAGTTTAGTGCTTCGAAATCCGCTTCTTCGCCAAGCGCCAAACCGTCAGGTTGTGAAAAAACTCCATTCCCATTTAATTTTCTCCAAAAACAGCTTTTAAAATTTCATTCTAAGTGCAGTGCAACGTTTTAAACGCATGCAAAAATCAGGTTGCAATGTTGGGTTGAAAATAGTTGAAGCGTATAATGCGATTAAAATGCGTCGCTATTAAAGCAAAAAGCCACTCCTTGTGGTATTTTGGCTTCCAGTTTTTGAGTGTTTGCATAAGATGATCCAAAGTAAAAATATTCAAGACTCG
>CAUJFJ010000341.1 GCA_963169675.1 Bacteroidota bacterium | reverse complement strand
CTTAATGGATTCGGTAAACAGGCTGCTATCAGAGCCGCTTCATTATCGTTTAGTTTAGAAACGGGTTTTCCAAAATATTGCTGAGCTGCTGCTTCAGCACCATACACCCCATCCCCCATTTCAATAATATTGAGGTAAACCTCTATAATCCGCTCTTTACTCCAGATTAATTCTATCAGAAAAGTAAAATATACCTCAAAAGCCTTCCGAACATAAGAACGCTGAGGCCAAAGAAAAACGTTTTTTGCTGTCTGCTGACTGATAGTACTGGCTCCTTTGACCTTTTTTCCTTTATGCCGGGCATTATATTTTTGTGCCTTTTCTATTGCTTCGAGATCAAATCCAAAGTGCTCCTCAAATTTCTGATCTTCAGAGGTAATTACTGCCAAAGGCATAGAAGGCGACATTTCATCCAGCGAAACCCAATCTTTGTATAGCCTAACCTCCCGCTTTTCATCAAATGCCTGTTCGAAAACCCTAATCACCATTAAAGGTGTTACTGGAGGCGGCACAAAACGATAAAGAATTACCAAACCCACCGATATCCCCAAAAACCAAAGTGTGAAGCGAAAAAGAAACCGAAGGATTTTTTTGAACATTTAAGGATTGTTTACCAGCTATTTTGAATAGGATTAGAGTCCGGCAGTTGTGTTTGCTGACCCACGTTTTCTGCGATTTTTATCCGTTATCAACTTTGTTCCGATAGAAACATAAAATAACTTGCTGCTTTCAGGAAAATAAGGATATTTCGTACCAAATAATTTGACAACCTGCTTATCCTCAACCAGGAAATCTAACAGATAATATTTGAACCGTATGTAACTGCCTTTACGGGAATTTAATTCCAGAAATACCGAGGGATTGAACAGGTTTATTCTGTCGGAAAACCACTCATCCTGCTTGAATTTTTCATCATCATAAAACAGCTTTTGCTTATAGTGAAAAAATAATTCTGCTTCAGCACCAGCCGAAACATGAAAACCTTTCATATTACCTATTTTAACCGCAATCGGAATACCCAATCCGTAAGCACGCTGTTTCAGTTTCAAAGAATCGTTTAATTCATTGATCATTCCTACGTTTCTGATTCCAATCCCGGTGTAAAAGCCGAATGATTGATTGAAATCATAATGCATCTCTTGTTGCAAGTGAAAGAATCCTGAAAAGCGCATGATTGGTGAAGTTGAAACAGCTCCTGCATCCACATCTCCCAAGGAAAAAATAAATTCAGAACCTGACTTCCAGTAAGGTTTGCCGGGCACCTGACTTTCTTGTGTCATTCCCAGTAATGGCAAACCCAACAAGCACCAAATCCACAGCAGCAGTTTCTTTTTCATTGTTACTCCAGGTTAATTTCAGGCATTCATTTTTGAAGCAATAGCATTTTCATAGACCATGCTGTAATCTGATACCGATCCGAAATTCTCATCATCAATAGTAATGTCCCCATCTGTGGTTTCACCCAAATTCATGAACTCCAGTCCTGATTCTGCCACCATCTCTGTAAAGGAATCCAATTGATCATCAGAAACCGATACCACAATTCTTCCCTGTGATTCGCCAAAGAGGAAGGCATCTTTACGGTAATCTTCATCAGTTGAAATGGCAAATCCTTTCTTTCCGGCCATAGCCGATTCCAGTAAACTGATAAATAATCCACCATCAGAAACATCGTGTGCACTGGAAACCAGATTCATGGCAATCAGCTCACGGATTAATTTCTGAACTGCAAATTCTTCCTCCAAATCAAAGGCAGGAGCCGTTGAGTATTTTACCTTATGATAAGAATACAAATATTCTGAACATCCGATATCATCAGTGCTCTTACCTAACAAAAATATATGTTGACCTGCTTCTTTGAAATTTAAGGTCATCATCTTTTTTCTGTCTTCCAGAATACCGATCATACCAATAGTTGGAGTTGGAAAAACCGGAACTTCTTCACCATTGATGACCGACTGATTATAGAAGCTCACATTACCACCGGTAACGGGAGTTTCAAATCGGGTACAAGCTGCTCCCATACCTTTAATTGCATTCACAAATTGCCAATAGACTTCGGGATTGTATGGGTTTCCGAAGTTCAAGCAATTGGTAACTGCCGATGGAACACCACCGGTGCAGGAAATATTTCTTGCTGCTTCAGCCACTGCAATAGCACATCCTGTAAAAGGATCTGCATTTACATATCTCGCATTGCAGTCAACTGTCATTGCCAAACCTTTTGCTGAGCCACGAACAGCAACTACTGCTGCATCTGCCGGGCGATTGGTGCTCATATTAATAGTACCAACCATAGAATCATATTGGTTGTAAATCCATCGCTTGCTGGCTATATTCGGGTGAGCAGCTAAAAACTTAGCAACTTCTTTCAAATCAGATGGTACAGATACTGAACTAGCGTTGTATTTTTTAATTTGCTGCACATAAGCAGGCTCTTTGTATTCACGGGTATAAATTGGAGCACCGCCACCCAGCACTAATTCGTTAGCAGGAACATCGGCAATTTTCTCGCCATTCATCATAAAATGCAAACGGTCGCCTGTTGTTACTTCGCCAATTTGTGTACAGTTCAGATCCCACTTATCAAAAACTGCCTGTACTTGTTCTTCAAATCCTTT
>CAUJFJ010000340.1 GCA_963169675.1 Bacteroidota bacterium | reverse complement strand
CAATCGTAATTCTGATTCATACACCGGGAATCGTGCAATCAAAGAATCCTGTGTGAAGGTAATTTCATCGAGAACCAAATGCTCATCACCATTTATAATGGTAATTGCATAGTTATTTTCTTTTTTGCTGATTTCAACTCCAAAGGGTAACTCGCCTCCGGGAGTAGAAAGTGTAGCATGCCACATTCCCAGCGTTAATGTTATAGTTGAAAGAAGTGACATATAAAGGAGGTTTTGTTTGGTCAGTAATTGATTAGAAATTCAGATTTGCTACAAGCCAAATTCAAGTATGTAAAGGTACTGAATTAGCATATTCATTCGGTTATAACACCAGTAAGCGAAAACTGAATAGCCTTTCCTGCCTTGGGTTGCGTTGATGCATTGATAGAATACTGCTTTTTGGAATATCGCAATTCTTCAGTAAGGGTGTAATAAATAGTATTGGTTGCTTTAATAATAATGATTGAATCGGGTTCTGATTTAGAAAAATAGAGGACAACATTTTTTACCGGTGCAGATTCATCCATTGCCGAATAAGTGATTTGAAGTGAATTTTCATTTCGTAAACTGTCGGTTTTGTAGGAGCTTGCAATCGCAGGTTTATTCAAGCTGATATCAGTAAAAGGCTTCAGCTCTGCATGCCAGTCAGGGTTTTCAATTACAAGTCTCTCGGATTTATTATTTTTCAGAAGCGTTTTTTCAAGTGTTGCATTTGCTGATTTCAATCGTTTTGCTTCCGCAGAAAAATAGGCTGAGAAATCAAATAATTTATTTTTTATTTCAGGATTTTCTGAAGAGTTTTTACATCCTGAAAAGATTAAAAACAAAAACATATAAAATACAAGTAAGTTTTTGCTCATGCTATTTTGCTCCTTGTAGTTTAGCTGCTTTATCCATATACAGTGCAGCATTGGCTTCATCACCAAGGAATTTATAAGTTATCCCGATGTTGTAAATTACTTTGTGATTTCCGGGATCGGCTTCTTCCACTTTTCTGTAATATATCAAAGCGTTTTTATAATCCTGCATGGCCGCATAACAATTTCCTAAATTTAACACTGCATCTGTGTAGCCCGGTTTCAGTCCGAGTGCTTTGTTGTATTGCTCAATTGCAGCAGGAAAATTATTTGCTTTAGCAAATGTATTTCCTTTGTTATAAATTGCCTGATGGAATTCCGGTTTCATGGCAATAGCCTTGTCAAGGAATATCATGGCACTGTCGATGGTTCCTTTTTCTGAGAAATACAATCCTTTGTTGTTATATGCTTCCGGATTAGATGGGTCTATTTCAATCGCTCTGGTAAAATCACGAATAGCCAGATCAAATTTCCCTGTTAATCCATAAGCCAGTCCGGATGAAATGTAAAAATCAGCTTCTTTAAAATCTTTGTAGCTGCGCGCTTTTTCAAATGCCGGGACTGCTGCACCTGAATTCCCCCGTTCTTTGTATGCCAGTCCAAGATGATACCAGGCTTCTCCATAACTGGGAAGAATAGCGACACCTTTTTGCAACTCTGCAATACTCCTGTCGAGATAACTATTCTTAACATTCAGGTTTTCTTCTTTCAGTCCTTTTTCTATCAGCAATGCACTGCCATAAGCATAACGGATTCGTGCGCTGTTTGGAGATGATTTTACATCTGCGGCAAGCAACTTAAGATTATTTTCCCAATCATTATTTCTGGCAATTGTTTTTACAGAATAACCTGCCATTAATACCACCACCAATGTCAACAATATTGGTTTAGAAATAATTTGTGTTTTTAAGGTTGTCAAATCCTGTGAAGTTGACAGTTTGAATGCTTTTGAAATTAGTACTGCAATGGCAATACAAAATCCGATGGATGGCATATAAATAAATCGTTCTGCCATGGTTGATTCAATCAAGAATAACACATTTGAAACCAGCGATACTGTTATAGCAAAGAATATAATTCCAAATGCAATGGCATCTTTTTTTGCTATCCCTTTTACTGCATAAAATGCCATCGTTCCATAAATTATCAGGGAAATCAGTGCTCCTGCAGAAGCAAAAGATACAACCGGAATCTGATTATATGAATAATCAAATACCAGCGGATGAGGTATGACGAGCAGGTATAAATATTTCCCCATTATAGCCATTGCTGTTCCAAATTGATCCATTCCCGATGAAGCGCCTAAAATAGAGTTGTTTATCAATTGTATTTCGGCGGATCCACGCATCTCACCTAAAATCTGGTAGCGTAACAACAAATAGACTCCGGTAACACCAAAATAGAGGGATGAGGTTTTAATATTTTGAGGTATGGAAGCATTTGAAAAGAACCAGATAAAAAAAGGAATCACTCCCACAATGGTAATTGCACTTTCTTTGGAGAGATATGCCATGAAGAATGCAATTGCCGAAAGAATAAGGAGAGCGATATTTTTATTCTGTAAGTAATCATGAAGCCACTTGAATGTGAGAATAACAAACAACAGGCAAAGTATCTCGTCGCGGCTTTTAATGTTTGCCACAACTTCAGTATGTATGGGATGAATTGCAAAAAGTATTGCCGCAAATATTGGAACGAATAGGGAGTACTCTTTAAATATGGATGCCAATAACATAAAAAGCAAGTAAACAGTCAGCGCAAAAAGTATAACATTCATTAAATGTCCCGGCCATGGATTTTTAGGAGCGAGCTCCCATTCAATTGCAAACATGGCAACAGAAAGTGGACGGTACAAACCTTCGTTTCTATCCCAGAAACCTTTTCGGTAAGAAGTTGAAAATATTTCCGGAATTGCTGAAATACCTTTTTTGGTGATTTTATTATTTTCAATTACAGTACCATCATCAACGGTATATTCATGTCCAAGCGTGTTTGCATACAGCAGAAATGCAAGCATGGCACAACACAAAGCGATTATTCGGAGCGTTTTTTTATCAGCAACAATTGTAACCTTAGTCTTTGGTGGAGTTACACTTTTGGTTTCGCCGGTATTTTTCTGTTTTTTCATAGCATTGTGAAGTGTAAACATACAAAAAAAATAGGGGCATCAGGAACGACCAAAAATGGTTTTTACCAATGAAATGTTAATAAAGCCGTTTATGCTTTATCACGTACGAAGAAGTAGGAAAGGCCTTCTCCACGATCATCATAAGTAATAACTTCCTTGTTTCGGTTTGTCTCGAAGTAACTTAAAAGTCCGAAGTCACCGGCACACATTGATCCATGCACGAATGTGGCAGTAATGAGCATGATATCGACACCGGGAGTGGAAGGGAATAAAACAGGAATCATTAGGGCAATGGTGATTATGATAAACGGGGTTAAAGCCACAATCAGGAAGGATTTTCTGGTTGCCACAAACTTATCGGCAATGGCCATAAAATAGAATTGTTTCCAGTTCACATCATAGGAAACAGCCTTGGCGCCGCAAGCTTTGTAAGCAATACCATGGAGCCACTCATGTAATGGAACCAAAAGGAAGGGAATCAGACATCCCCATGAAAACCATGTGAAAGCATCCCCTAAGGTTAAAGTGCCGGCATAAACATTAATAAATGAACTGAAAATCAATAATATACAAAACAAAACATTGAACGCCAGATAAAAAAGCGTCACTATATTTTTGCGAAAAAGGAATGATTTAACAAAAGGAATGATATCCTGGTGGTTGAGGATTGCATCGACCTTGAAGCCTTGTTGTTCGATCCAAACCGGATCAGCTCTTAACATATTTCAGAACTTACCATTAATCATATTCCAGAGAACGCTTCGTGGTAGCAGGTTGGTATTTAGGACCCGCCATACGAATCAAGATCCGGTTTATTTCTTCAGGTTTTCGTGTGCCTATGATTCGTCTGCGTCCGCTTTTCATTTTTACCTGAATGCCAAAACCTCCACCTAAATATTGGACTTCACCATATTTGGAAGAAAATCTCCAGGTTAGACCGGCGCTGGTGACATCGATGATGGATATCTCAACAACAGATGACCAATCGATCATTTTATATTTTTTGGTAAATGGAGCCCATCTGTAAAATATGCCATCTTCATTTATAATTGTCTCGAAGCGGGCTAAATAAAATCCAAGTAGAATAGGAGTTGGAATTAATGCTGTTACGGCAATTATTAAGAAAGTATTGGTGGGTTTTAATCCCCATGGTTTATTGGCAACCACTTGCTCCATCGAAGCATAAATAAATAGTGCTTCAACCAAAATAAGCATACTAAATAATAGTACGTTATTAAACTTTTGTTTCTCGTAAAAGTTGGTTGTCGTTTTTCGAAACGCCTTGATGGATGACATGGTTAATTTTGCTATGCGAAAGTAAGCAAATTATTGTATTTTCGTTTGATTATTTTATCGGTTAATTGATAGAAATAGCCCGAAACCAAATTCGTAGTACATTCGGAATCAATGCTATCAGAATTACTTATCATCATTTACAGGTTATGGAACAAATTCATTGGTCAGATTTCGAAAAGGTGGTGATTAAAACCGGAACCATAGTAACTGCCAGATCATTTCCGGAAGCCCGAAAGCCTGCTTATCAACTTGAAATCGATTTCGGTTCAGATGGGATTTTGAAGTCATCGGCTCAAATAACCAATCATTATACTACTGATGAGCTTGTGGGAATGCAAATAGTAGCCGTAATAAATTTTCCCCCGAAACAAATTGGTCCGTTTATGTCGCAATGCCTCGTTTTAGGAGCTGTTAATGCTGATGGTAGTGTTGTTCTTTTACAACCCTCGAAAAAAACAGATAACGGGTTAAGAATAGCATGAAAAAACCAGGAAACAACTTGCTTCCTTATGTAGAAGGTATCCGTCACAAATTTGCCGGACACAGAAGCAGCAGCAACGCCGCACCAATGAAAAAGTATATGCGGGACCAGTTTGAATTTTTTGGTATTAAATCGGTTTTAAGAAGAGAATTGAGTAAAGAGTATATCAAGTTTGTTGGATTACCTCCGGGAAACGAACTCGAAAAAACAATTATTCAATTGTGGGATCAGCCTGAAAGAGAACTTCAGTACTTCGCTATGGAATTGCTGGCTGCATCAAAAAAGATGTGGGAGCCAACAGATATGAAATGGATTGAAAAACTGGTTACAACTAAATCCTGGTGGGATACTGTTGACTTTCTTGCAAGCAATGTTGCTGGCCCCTGGTTTAAAAAATTTCCTGAAAAAAAATCAGAAATTACTTCACGTTGGAATGCATCCGAAAATTTCTGGTTGCAACGAATGAGTATTCTTTTTCAGTTAAAATATAAAACAGAAACTGATACTAAAATTTTACGAAGCTATATTTTGCCATTGATGGAATCCAAGGAGTTTTTTATCAGAAAAGCAATTGGTTGGGCATTGCGGGAATATGCCAAAACAGATCCGAGGTTTGTTTCCAAATTGGTAAAAGAACTACCACTGAGCCCGCTCAGTAAAAAGGAAGCAATGAAAGGAATCGAAAGAATCAGGAGGAGAGAGGAAGCTCTATAGTAAACTCGGTATATTGTCCGTCCCGGCTATCAACTTTGATACTTCCGCCATGGCCTTTTACAATAATATCATAACTCATCGACAATCCAAGTCCGGTACCTTTTCCGGTAGGTTTGGTTGTAAAAAACGGATTAAATATTTTATCTCTCACAACGACCGGAATTCCAGGGCCATTGTCTTTAATTGTTACCAGTATTTTATTTCCAGCTTTTTTGGTTGTAACTGTAACCAGGGGAGAAAAATTCCTGTTCTGTGCTTTTTCAGCTGCTGATTTTTCGTGAATGGCATAAAACGAATTGTTGAACAAATTCAGGAATACGCGACTTAATTCCTGTGGTTGCATATCGAAGGGTACCAGTGCAGGATCAAAATGTTTTTCAACGGTGCAATTAAATGAAGTGTCAGCTGAACGCATTCCCAGATATGCAAGATTCAGAAATTCTTCAATCAATAAATTCAGATCGGCTTTTTGTTTTTCAGAACCGCCTGCACGACTATGCATCAACATTCCTTTTACAATATTATCGGCTCGTTTACCATGATGCTGAATTTTATCGACATTCAATTTTAAGTCACCAATAATTGCACGTATTGCTTCAGGATCTTTTTCCTGCTCCAGTTCATCCAGTAATTCAACCGATAATTCCGAAAAATTATTTACAAAGTTTAAGGGATTCTGAATTTCATGTGCAATGCCGGCCGTTAACTGACCAAGCGAAGCCATTTTTTCCTGCTGTACCAATTGATCCTGTGCCTTCTTTACTTTTTCTTCTGCAGCAGCAAGATCCGTAACCATTTTATTAAATGCATTGCTGAGCTCACCAATTTCATCTTTGGTGCCTTCTTTCACACGTGGTGAAAAATCTCCTGAACCAACTTTAATGGCAGCATCCCGCAAGGCAAGTACCGGTTTAGAAATAGTTCGGGCAAGCCAGAAGCCAATTAGAATTCCAAAAGCAAAAACAACGAGACTTACAATCAAAGCAGTCAATCGGATGTCTTTCATATTTTTGGTGATTTCATCTGTCGTGAAACCTATCACCACATTTCCTTTTAAGTCGCCACCATCAAACGGAGCCTGTTTTACAATAAGGCTGTCGGAAATTGTACCTGCCGGAACCCACGGATAGTTTTCAGGATAAATATTCAACACCACAGGCTCGGTCCCTGCATCATTTTGTACCAATGCAACAAAGCGCATTCTTTTATCTGCTTTGGCAAAGTCGAGTGCTGTTTGTACACCTTCGAAATTCTGTTCCGTCATGGCTATTTTTACACCAAGCGCAACAGTTTTCGCCAGATTCTCTATTTCCAGATTGTAATTTTTCAGAAAATATTTTTCCTGTTGAAGAGGAAAAAAGAACATCAGGAAAAGTGTAAACACAGCAACAATA
>CAUJFJ010000339.1 GCA_963169675.1 Bacteroidota bacterium | reverse complement strand
GCCTGTGCCATCATCATCTGACTCATGCGTTCATTTCCATGTCGTGCCACAGCATGTGCAATTTCATGACCCATAACAAACGCCAGTCCCGCTTCATCTTTTGTTACGGGCAACAATCCGGAATAGACTACAACTTTTCCTCCCGGCATACACCAGGCATTTACCTCTTTGGAATCTACCAGATTAAAATCCCATTTAAATCCTTTGATCCGGTCGCCAAAACCATTTTGACCCATGTAGGTATTTACAGAAGAGGAAATTCTGGTTCCTATATTTTTAACCATCCTGGAATCGGCATCCGAAGCTGATACAGGAGGATTTTGAGATAAAAATTCATTGTAAGAAGTAAGACTCATTGCAATGAGCTGACTTTCAGGCAATAAATTCATTTGCTTTCGGTTTGTCAAGGGTACTTTAGCACATGCAACAAGTATCATTGCAACTATTATTCCGGCAAATACATGGGTTTTCATACGATAGGTTTTAAGTGTACAATTTCAAGAATCGTTCCGCAAATTGGCTCAGGCATTGGAATAATCCAAGTTTTTTGTCATTTTATCGGCATATAACCTCTAATTTAATTAAATATGTTTTGAATATTAAAAAATTATGTTCAATTTTGAGATGGGCAAACACACACACAAATGAATTTCAGAACACTTAACAGGGAAGCGACCTTGCACTTAATGATAGTATCTTCGATGGTACTGGCATGGGGAGTTACATCTTTTTACTTCGATTCCAAGGTAAATAATGAAGTACTTTCAATAATTTCAGGACTATTATTAAGTCCGGTTTACTTTTTCGATAATATCTTCGGAATGTTGTCAGATATCAAAATCATCGGAGATCCATTTAGAATGTTCCTTCTTCTTTGGTTCATTTATCTTTTTCCTGCCATGAGACTTCGTCCCTTACTTATTGTTAGGGATCACCCCTCTGCAGAACTAAAAAGCTGGTACAAATCCAGATTTTCAAAGTGACTATTTAATTTTTAAGTTGAAAAGTACCTTCACAAATCAGGTACCATATCGCAATTTCTGCAACCGTAAGCAGAAGGAATAGTAATGCATTTCGGGGATAAAAATGCATTCTGATTTTCAGATATCCAAAGAATAAAGCTGCAAACAATGCTGCTACAGAACCCAGAATTAGATTTAATGCAATAGCAAAACCTTCTCCCTCACTTTCCAGATTAATAACAAGAAGGAAATTTAAAAATGTACCATATAAAAACAACAAATAACCAACAATGTTATTTCTGGTTGTTTTCTTCATGAGTAATTATTTAAACATTTGTTCTATTGGAATAATAGAAACCTGGCCTATATTGAGTTTATATTTGGAAACAACCTCGTCTTCTTTCAATATTTCCTGAGGCAAAGTAGCCTTTAAAGCATCCGAATACGACATAGGTGAAATTTCATTTTTCAACAAACTTTCTTTGAGTGGTTCTGCCTCGCTATCATCGGTAAGGATAGAAATATACATATTGTTGGTTTGCCAATACTTTTTCATGACGGTATTCACATCTTGCGGGGTAACTTTTTTAAGCAAGGTCGACATTTCACTTATATAATCTGCTCTGTTGTAAAACTTACTATCCATTAAATACCCTAATTGTCGGGAAGGAGTTTGAATATAAAGTTTCATGTAAGAGCGAAGGAAATCACGGGTTAAATTAAAATCGGCTTCTGACATACCGTTATCAATCAACAATTGCATTTCGCGAAGTGCCATTCTTATTGCAAAATGAGCGTGGCCGATTTTGATATCTGCCAGTTCTTTGTATTGCTTTTTAAGTCCTTCCGCAGTCTGCACCGGACGAATCCAGATGCTGAAATAATTGGATGACCGTGGAACTCCGGGAGGAGGTAACATATTAGACCCTCCATTTTCATACCATTCAATATAGGAGTAATCACCATAATTCATTGATCTTGCTTCTCTGATCTTTTGATACAATCGGGAATAAGATTTTCTGTGTTCACCTAACCAGGAGTTAGCAATCATTAATGCGGCAAATTCATCCTTGCTTCGGTTGACTGGCAATGCGAATCCGGTAAAGATGGCTGACCCAAGGGCATTCTCTTTGGTTACAATTTCAACATTTATTCCATTGGTAGAACGAGGTAATGCCGGAGGAGCCATTGTTGCATGTGTAGGAGGCAACTGATTCATGGCAGTTCTTATTTGTTCCAAATATTCTTTGGTGTAATTTCCTGCGATACCAAGCATAAGGTTGGCACTTGAAAAATAGCTTTTATAATGCACTCTAACGTCTGCAATGGTCAGTGCCTCAAGTCCTGTTGACGTTCCACTAATCATGTGTTGATAATTCGTTCCCCGAAACAATAAATCTTCCAGTGCTTTTTTGCTAAACTCTTCATCGGAAGATGCTTTGATTACCTGATTAACATAATTGGTCTGATTCGATTTAACTCTCTTAAAATCTTCTTCAGCAAAAAGTGGATTCAGAATTAATCCCGTAATCACAGGAAACATTTTGGAGGCATGATCCTTATGAAATTCAAATGTAAAAATTGTCACTTCCTTATCAACCGATGCCGACCAACGGGCCGCCCAGGGGTAAGTGAGTTCTTTTATTTTGGAACTGGTATAGTTTCCGGTTCCACCATCCATGACGGTTGAGGCAGTCAGCTCTGTGAGTCCTTCCATTCCTTTTGGATCTGAAATAGAACCGTTACGAAACATGAACTTGACTACGATTTTGTCGGAATTAGGTAATGGAAGTTGAACAAGCTCCATAGCTTGAGCTGCAAACGATAGGAAGAATATTGAAGTTGCAATTAGGATTTTTTTCATTTCAGGTTTTTTATAAAAATTATTCTAAAACTGGTTTTTCGTCTGGAGATATAGTTGCAATTGTCAATTGTTCAGGACGCAGATATTTAGTGGCAACGCGCATGATATCTTCTGCAGTTACTTTCTCAAACATAGCGTAAGACTTATTGATCGACTCAGGATCTCCGGTGACCCAGGTAAACATAGAAACAGCATTAGCAATAGCATCAGGTGTATCCATCGACATGGCAAAAGAATAACGAATCCTTTCTTTGGTTTCCTGCAATACCAAAGAATCAACTTTATTGTTTTTCGCACCTTCAATAGCTCTCAAAATTTCCGCTTTCACATAAGCCATATCGCTTGCATTTATTATTGAAGCACTTGCATTAAATAAATTCGGATCTCTGGTCGGGTACATTCCACCAGATAATGACCGTGCTTTCTGCTCATCAACCACCAGTTTCTTATATAAAGGTGAACGCTCCGAAAACAGTATCTGTGATAAAATGCTCAAAACATGGTAGTCGTTTCGTTCCAACGAAAATGCCGGTGTTTTGAAATTGAGATCAAGATATGGTGGAAACTGCGGCACCTGAATATTTACATATTTTGTTGCCGTTTGAGCTGGTTCTTCCGGAATAGAACTCTTAAAATCGCCACGTTTCCAGGTTCCGAAATACTTTTCGGCTAAAGCATTAACTTTTTCCTGTGTGGCATCACCAACAACAATGATCGTACAATATTCCGGGCGATAAAAGCGACGGAAAAACTCCAGTGAGTATTCATACTGATTAGGCATATCAACAATATCTTCAAAGAAACCCATGGTAGTATGTTTGTAGGTATGCTTATCGAAAGCAGTGTTGTTTTTTGCTTCATACAAACGGCTGTAGGGACTTGAATTGTTCTTGGTATATTCACCTTTCACTGCTCCGGCTTCTGTTTTAAATGCCTGAACCGAATACTTCAGATTCTGAAAACGGTCAGCTTCCAATTCAAACATTGTTTCCAGTTGCTCAGCATTCCCTGTCATGTGATATACTGTTCGATCGAGTGATGTATTTGCATTTGCAGATGCACCTGTTGATTTCAGTACTTCGGAATACTTCTCTTTCGAATATTTATCTGTTCCGCGAAACATCATATGCTCAAAGAAATGTGCAAATCCGGTTTTGCCGGGCTCAACTTCATCACGGGAACCAACTCTTACAACTATATAAAAGGCAACAATCCCGGGACTGTCGTATGGGATAGTTACCACTTTCAATCCATTCGGCATATCCTTCTGAAGAATTGGATATGGCAAAATATTTCCAGCCATGGCTGCATGTTGTACCAGCAACGCTGTAAACAAGAAAACAATTAAAAACTTTTTCATTCGCATATAATTTATCTTTTTTGTGTTATACAAATTGTATTATACAAAATGTATAATGCAGTTTGTATAATACTTCATGTATATTGATTCCATTCAATTGATATTCGATTTAAGTGAGCATGCCGCCATCCACATTAATGACCTGTCCGGTAATATAAGATGACATGTCGGATGCCAGAAATACAACCAGATTAGCAACATCTTCCGGGGTCCCTCCTCTTTTCAAAGGAATTGCTTCCCGCCATTGTTTCACCACATCGGGATTAAGAACTGCGGTCATTTCAGTTTCAATAAAGCCCGGTGCAATAGCATTGCACCTGATATTTCTGGAACCTAACTCCAATGCAATTGATTTGGTAAAGCCTATTATTCCAGCCTTCGAAGCAGCATAATTAGCTTGACCGGCATTACCTTTTACTCCAACTACAGAAGAAATATTTATTATTGAACCCTTGCGCTCTTTCAGCATGGATTTCTGTACTGCTTTGGTTATATTGAAAACTGACTTTAGGTTAGTTCTGATAACTTCGTCGAAATGCTCTTCCGACATTCTCATCAGCAAGTTATCGCGGGTGATGCCGGCATTATTTACTACAACATCAATTCTTCCAAAATCATTTAAAACTGCTGCAATCAGTTCTTCCGCAGCTTTGAAATCGGATGCATCTGATTTATAGCCTTTTGCCTTTATTCCAAAGGTAGAAAGTTCTTTTTCGAGCTCGGCAGCTTTATCGGGTGATGACAAATAAGTGAATGCTACAGAAGAGCCTTGTTTGGCTAATTCGAGGGCCATTCCCCGTCCAATTCCACGGGATGCTCCCGTAATAAGCGTTACTTTCTGATCTAATAACTTCATATAATATTGTATATCAATAGTTTAATTAAGAATATCGGCTTTTCTTGTTGACATTAATAATATCTTTCTAAATTTGCGATCAAATATAACAACTAAAAAATAACCTATTATGAAAAAAGCATTATTGACCATCGCTGTTGCTGCAGCTGCATTCACTGCACAGGCACAGGATTTCAGGCTTGGATTAGGTGGTGGCATTAACACTACCTGGCTGGCGAGTAAAAGTGGATCGGATGCAGGTGACGTGGGGGGTTTTGGTGTAGCGTTCG
>CAUJFJ010000338.1 GCA_963169675.1 Bacteroidota bacterium | reverse complement strand
CAAATAAAGCTCTGATTTTCAGGGCTTTATTTATTTTTAAAGCAGTATAGTCTACTGAATTAGTACTAGAAATGAAATTAATTTATTGATTTTCAATTAATTAAAGAACACAACTCCATCATAAACCTCACTCAACATTAGCATGTTGAAAGAAATGTGTTAAAAACGCTCGACAAGCCTTGTGGAATTCATTAACTTTGTGCATATTATAATAACAAAGACGAAATATAATTTCATCCATATGAAAAGACTCTTACCCTTATTTCTATTTCTTAATGTGTTTGTTTTGCTGGCTTCAGCTCAACAAAACGATCTCCGAATCACCTATTATGCTAATCAAGGTGTAACGGGACTTGCCGGAGCAAGTAAAGTATATATGTATTCCGGTGCAGTTACATCAAGCCCATCCGGAGCCTGGGAATATATTGTTGGTAGCCCGAACCTGGATAACGGAATCGGCTTAATGACTTCTCAGGGTAATGATACCTGGTCTATTTGTGTAGATCCATTTGTGTATTATAGTTCCGGTTTGTCAGGACCAATTCCTAACGGATCAACTATATATGCAATCGACATGTTTTTCAGGAATGCTAATGGAACACTGTTTGGCTATGATTTCAGTAATAACTATATCATAGTCGACATGACAGCCAATCCACCAACATCTAATTTTACAGGTGTAATTCCCGGATTTTGTGGCGTTGGTGAACAAGAAATAGAATTTAAAGAATTTGTGATGAATAATTTTCCAAATCCTTTAAAGGTTAATACCTTGATCACATACAACCTGAAAAACAATGCATCTAATGTAACAATCAATGTTTATGATGTAATTGGACAAAAAGTAAAAACGATTGTAAACGAATCTCAAAAAGCAGGCGTGCACAAAATAAACTGGAACGGCGATAGCAATAGCGGCTCATTCTTAAAAAATGGACTTTACTTTTATTCACTCGAGATTGATGGAAAAGTTCAGCGTACGAACCGGATGATTATATCAAGATAAAATTAACAACGACTATAAAGAAAAAGGCTTGCCAGATTGGCAAGCCTTTTTCTTTATAGATAATTTGTTTATCTATTGAATTGAAATCATTCTTATCGTTTGATTATTATTACCTGCAATCATGCGGCAATAATAAAATCCATCTTCACCAGCTTTAGTCTCAAAATCGAATGTGTATTCACCTGCAGGAAGTTTTACATTATTAACAGGCTTTAGAACAAGCTCTCCCAAAACATTGTAAATTTCAATAGTTACAACTTCATCAGAAGCCAAAGAATAATTGATTGTTGTTTGACCACTGAAAGGGTTTGGGAAATTCTGACTTAAGCTTGTAGTTAGTACAGGTTGTAATGGAATTATTGAGTTTAATGTGCTGTATTTAATATCGGCAGCAATTGCAGAATTGGTTAAAGAGGTCAGATCATCTCCTGCTAATAGTGCAAATGCGACAGTGATAGAATCGCCTGCAGGAATTGTGTGAGGTCCGGAAGCCACCATCATGGAAACATCGTTACCAGCACCATTTTGACCTGAGGAACTTCTTAAAGCAGATAACGACTGATACTTTTCTGCCTTAGTGTATCCATTGTAAATACCTATGGTCCCTCCTGCTCCATCATTATCGAATGCATATACATTATTGGGCCCGGAATTCAATTGCTTAACACCGGCATACACGGTTGGGGTACCTGTATTAAATGCATAACCCATTTTTAAACCACTGTCATATTGTCCTCTGTTATCGATAACAGCACCAATATCCCAATCCCCATAAATACCTGCATAGAAGTCGGTGAGTTGATTGGTTCCTTTATTGGAGATAATATATTCAACAATGATATATTTGCTATCTGCCGGTGTACTCCATGCGTATGTTTTCTGATTAACTTCCACATCCAATTGTGTTGTTCCCGCACCATCATCATTAAACCGGCTGTCCAGATCAAAATCTGAATCAACTGTAGGAATAATTTTCCTGACATTAATCATGGAAATAAAATCATCAGACATAACTGAAACCGGAGAACCAAAAAGGTGATCAGAAACATGTGACGTGTCGGTTCCTAAAACCAATCCGCCTTCATACCACAAGGAAGTTCCATCGTTGTAAGTAAACCCAATTCCCTGTACCTGACTACCCTCATTATATCCAATTCTTCCTTTACTCGTAATTGATGTACCCACATCATTGATTAATACATTGATGTAATCAACATTAACAACAAGATCAAAAATCTGCCAGTCGCTATAACCGGCATCTGAATAACTAAGAGTAAAGGTAACCTTGGTGTTAAAGGCAATCCCATTAGGTATGACCACACGGAATGGAGTACCTGAATTATCATAATCTGCCAAAGTATTCATAGCTCCAACCGGAAGATTACCATTCAAAATAGTTATACCCGGAATATTGCATGTGAGTGTTGCATTTAAATTCGAAAGTGGAGCCAGGTAGTTTTTTAAGAACACTGTTATATCTAATGTATCATCACCTGCAAAAGCATTATCATTATTGTCAGTGATTGTCTGATTGATCATTCTAACCGACTTAGGACTTTCAGTTAAAGCTCTGAATAAATTCAACCGACCTTTGCCCAATTTATTTATGTAGGAAGCATTTCCAGGAACAGCATAAATATCATCAGAGGTCATTCTCAACTGTTCGGCAATTTGCATAGGCGTATAAAATGCAAACTGCGTTCTGAGAATTCCAGCAGCAGCTGCTACAATTGGTGCAGCAAAAGAAGTCCCTGATGAAAAAGAATAATTATTATCAAAAATAGTAGAATAGATCCCTTCTCCCGGTGCGCACATATCCACAAATGCACCATAACTTGAATTTACCCATTTGGTATCGGTATTATTGGTTCCGGTTACCGATAATACATTATTGTATGAGGCCGGAAAAAACGGAGCTTCATTATTTGAATTACCACTGGCTCCGACAACGAGTGAATTTTTATTTATGGTCGCGTAATCCACGACATCCTGTCCGAACTGTCCACCTCCAAATCCACCCCAGGAGCAATTAATTACCTGACAACCATGATCAGCTGCATATACGATTCCATCATAAGCTGCATTCAATACACCATTTGATGAAATTTTCACAGGTAGAAATCTTGTTTTAAATCCGGTTCCGGCAATTCCGGTACCATTATCTGTTGAAGCACCTGCAAGACCGCATACAAAGGAGCCATGGACTACATCAACGCTGGGATCATTATCGTTATCGCCAACATCCCAACCATAAAAATTATCAGTAAAACCATCTCCATCATCATCGACACCATTAATCGGATCTGCATAATTATATTTTATTCCTGCAGCAAGATCGGGGTGGTCTAAATCAGCACCGGTATCGGTAACACCAACTACAAAATTGGTATCACCCTGATTAATATCCCATGCATCAAAAGCTTTTATTAATGTGAGATAATATTGAGAAGCGGTGTCAGGATCATTTGGATTGTATAACAATTCCAAAGTATAAACCGGCTCTGCATAAATCACTTTTCCTGTTGCAAGCAATGATTGCACAACCTTATTCACAGGCATGGCTGGATCAAAACTAACTTCATAAATTAATGATAAGTCAACCAGCTTATTTCCTCTGGCATCAAAATGAGTAGCAGGCATTTCATGTCGGGGAAATTTTTTACTTACGGAAGCTGCTTTAATCTGATTAAAAATCAATTGAAATTCAGCAAGGTCTATTCCGGTAACTCTGGAAGATGCACGATATTCAGGAGCCATTCTAAATATGACTTTCCCTTTCTGATACGGAGCAGGAATGGGCGCAGAAGCATGGAGCCCGGTAACAAATACTGAAAACAATAGGCATAAACTAACCAGTAATGAAGATAACTTTCTCATGATAAGCATTTTAGTATGGTAAAGATACATTTTTCCATTCAAATATTCAATTTGAAAGAAAACAACTGAAATCACTCAAAAGTTCTGAAAATCAGCGATAAATTGCTGTCTGAACCATTTCTCCGGCCTTGAAAGAAGCCCGGTACATTCCGGCACTGTTAAAAACAAGGCTGATATTGCCTTGTGTATCCGTAGCAATTACGCCACCTTCCCCTCCTATTTTTACTAATTTATCGAGCACCACTATTCGGCAGGCTTCTTCTAATGAACAACCTTTGTATTGCATTAAACAAGCTATGTCATAGGCAACCACTGCTCTCAGAAAAAACTCACCATGCCCTGTACAAGAAACAGCACAACTGGAATCAGAGGCATAGGTACCAGCACCTATAACAGGTGTATCACCAATTCTATTATACTTTTTATTTGTCATACCTCCGGTTGAAGTTGCGGCAGCAAGATTTCCATGCATATCACAAGCAACTGCACCTACAGTTCCAAATTTCTTTTCACCTGAATGATCCAACTGAGTCGACTCAGAATCTCTTATAGCAATCCATTGATCATGTCTAAATGAATCGAAAAAATAATCAGGGCTTTCAAAGGGCAATTTATATTGATGTGCAAGCTCTTCAGCACCACTTCCACATAGCATGACATGTTCTGTTTTTTCCATCACCAGCCTCGCCAGTTGAACAGGGTTTTTAACTCCGGTCACACAAGTAACAGCACCAGCCGCAAGATTTTTACCATCCATTATGGAAGCATCCATTTCATGGCGCCCCAGATGGTTGAAAACAGATCCTTTACCGGCATTAAATAACGGGTTATTTTCCAAAGCAGTTACAGCTGCTGTAACAGCATCCATGGCTGTTCCTTTGCTTTCCAAAATGTTAATTCCTGCCCGAATAGCACTATCGAGACCATTTCGATAAAGTATTTCCTTTTCAGCAGTCAGGTCAGAAGGTAAAATGGTACCAGCACCACCATGAATAGCAATTGTGAACATATTTCCGTTTTAATAATACAAATGTAAAAATAACTTACAACTTATCGCGAGCCAAAAATTGCACTTCCAATCCTGACCATGGTACTTCCTTCTTCCAAAGCTATTTTATAGTCAGATGTCATGCCCATGCTCAATATATCAAATCCCGCAATACCCCTCGAATCAAACTCCTGCTTCACCGATTCAAATAACTTTCTAAGCGAACGAAATTCTTTTCTGATCACCTGCTCATCATTGGTAAATGTTGCCATTCCCATGAACCCGCATAACTTTACAGCAGGCAAGGGATTCTCAAATAAATCTGACACGACCTTCCCCACCTCTTCCACGTCAAATCCAAACTTAGTTTCCTCTTTTGCAATATGTATCTGTAGCAACACCTCAATTTCTCTTTCCAAAGCCAGTGCCTGCCTGCTAATAACTTCCAATGCTTTCACATTTTCAACACCGTGAATCAAATCTACATAAGGTGCTATAATCTTTACTTTATTAGTTTGAAGATGACCAATAAAATGCCACTTGATGGGAGCAGAAATTTGTTTCTGTTTAACATCAAGTTCTTGAACATAATTTTCACCGAAATCAACCTGACCAGCGTTCATGGCTTCAAGAATCATTTCAATTGGTTTCGTTTTGGAAACTGCAACAAGCTTGGCATTAAATGGAGCTAACTCATTCTTTAGATTCAAAATAGAATCAGCAATTGGGCTTGAACTTGAATTCATTTAAACTTTTCGTAAATTTGAATCGCAAAGTTAAACTAAACTAATGAAAAGTAATATCCTTTTCGAGACTAACCGGTGTTTTCTGAGAGAGTTCTCTTCTGGAGATGCTCAGGCTGTCTACCGATTAAACTTACATCCGGATATCTTTCGTTTTACTACGGACCCACCATTTGAAAATCCTGATGAGGCTGCATTGTTCTTGAAAAATTACAAGGCCTATCAAATTTCAGGATTTGGAAGATGGGCAGTAATTCTGAAAAATGACAATCAATTCGCCGGATGGTGTGGTTTAAAGTATATTTTGGGAGAGAATGAAGTAGATATTGGTTATCGCTTTCTGCCTGAATTCTGGGGTCAAGGTTTGGCTCTTGAGGCTGCCACTGTATGTATAAAAGCAGGCATTGAAGAATTTGGCTTAAAAAGAATTGTTGCACGTGTGCACAAAGAAAATGTCCGATCAATTAGAGTGACAGAAAAACTAGGTCTCATCTATGAAAAAGATCTCATTTATGATGGAGTACCCTGGATGAACTATGTATTCCCATTAGATGAAAATCTACCAGTAAATACATTTAAAGAATTTCCAAACAGCACTACTCCGGCTTAGGCATCACCCAGGAATTATTTCCATATGGATTGTAGGTAACTTTCGCAAGATTTACATTTGGATCTACAAAATACACAAAAGGTCTGCCATTGTAAGAGACTTTAATCTCAGCATTTATGATAGGGTCTTTAATTTTTAAACGATTTTCCAGATCATTCACTATATATTGAGCCGTTTTATAAACCATATCTGCATGTTGCCCCATCATATTTACCTGAATGGTGTTTAACATTTTTTGTAATTGAACAGTTACCGGTTTGTCTTCAGGAAATCTTCTGGCAGTAAATTTAATTTGAACAGTCTTAGAATAAATCTTCATTCGCCATGCAAAATACTGCCCCTGACCTGTCCAGTCGACATGAACCGGGGAAAGATAATGCCTGAAAGGTAAAATTAACTGAATTAAAATATATAGGTAAACAAAAGACAGAGCCTTAGGATTAAATTGCCAGGTAGTATGTAAGATTGAATGATGTGATGCTTTAACGGCTTTCTTGTCTGTAGGGAACCATTTACTGAAATAATTCCTTAATAATTCCGAATCAAGAAAAAGTAGATTAGAAGCTATCATAAGAAATGGAAAAATCCCAATTTCACCACCATACCCAAAATTAAAAATCCACAAATTCGTCAAATGAAATATGATCGAAAGCAGAACTCCGGCTATTCTGGTTTTTCTCCACCACAGTAAAAAACCTATACATAAATCAAATATTACTCCGCCATATGCAAGATAATATATAACAGCTTCACTTTTAAGAAGCTCAGGAAAAGGGGAAATTGGAGCATTAATCTCCATTAAGGATCTGATTGGCTGTTGTAATACCAACCAATCATAATTGAGCTTAACTACTCCTCCAAAAAAATAAACAACAACAATCTGAAACTGAAATAAAAAGAGCAACCATAGAGGAATAGTATTTACTTTTCTGAATTCCTTTGGAGAATAAAAAAGAAAAAGGAAACAAAGTAATAAGATTACATAGAAGTGATTATTATAGTAAGATTCATCTAATAGAAAGAAATATCCGAAGCAAACAATATAACTCCAAAGAGCCACTTTAAAAAACTTCCCCAGCATGATAAAAATCGGTGCAATCAATGTTATCAGCATCATTATTTTCATAATACCTTCGGGAAGAGGTACAATGAATGGGGTCAGATCATAACTAAATAAAAATTTGGGAGCAATAATTCCGCGATCAATAAAATCGACGCTATGAAAACTATAATATTGAAATAACAAAACTAATCCGAAAAGGATTCTGAACACATCCAGGTTGATGGCATCTCTTTTTGCAAGAAGCCTTTCAGATAAATTGAACTTCATGTCCAAATGTATTCAAGGTATTCCAATTTTCCAAATATTTAATTGGGAGTTCTAAAAATTATTTAAAAAATCAGCTATCAAAGAAAGGTCTGCCTTTTCAAATGGATGCTCCGTGTTCTGTAATACAACAAAGCGGGAATTCGGGATAAAATCACACACAAGCTTTGAAGTATTCATATCAACCATCGAATCGCTATCTCCAATCATCATGGTAACAGGAACGTTTATGTTTATATAATCCTTCTCATGCAAAGAGTTGCAGCCTAGTTCAGTCATCAATAGACCAGTGCTGATAACAACATTCCTCCAATTCTCAGGTCCGTGAATCCGGCTCAACCGTCCAGCAAATTTCGGCACCTTTTCTAAAATCTTATCGGGATTAAGTTGTCGCACTTCTTTGGCTGCATTTTCAACAGTCCAGTCAACCTTTGTTCCTAATGTTACGATACCTGAAACAGCATTCGGAATTTGTGAAGCCAGAAATAATCCAATATAACCACCCATACTATAACCGAAAACTAATGGTTGAGATAAGCTATTTGCTTTAATGTATTAAAGCACAAATGCGGAAAACGATTCAATTGAAAACTGATAATTTCCGAGAGGCTCTGTACCATGTCCCGGAAATGAAATTGCATGGACTGAATACTCTTCTTCAAGCAGCGGTATCAATCCATCAAATTGACTCTTGTCTGCTAAAGCTCCATGCAATAGTAAAAGGTTCTTTTTCGGGTTCATAAATGAGTATTAATCGGGAATTAAAGACTAGAGAATACCATCTATTTTCTTCTCGATTCCGGCATCAAGTTCAGCAAAAATAGTTTTATCAATTAAAGCTGAATCCTCTGCATTAAAAATATTTGCTATGACACCATTTCTGAGATAATGTATAAAAGTACACAGACCTGTAAGGGATTCCAATATGTGAGATGTAATTATAATTGTATGACCTTTTGAAACCAATTTTTTCAAAACGGTGGTCAGAATTCTGGAAGACTCCAGATCCAATCCATTAAATGGTTCATCGAGAAGTATAACCGGTCGACTTAATTTACAAATGCCGATCAAAGCAAGTTTTTTTCTAATACCGGTTGAATAATTATCAATTAATTCATTACCGGGCACTGAAAATAAATCAAGCCATTCCTGAACATTAAAAGTAGAATTTTCCGGAGATTTGAATAAATGTAAATACTCTAAACCGGTGATCCCTTTATAAAAATAGGGCTCCGTTTCAAGCATCGAAATTTTATGAGGGGTAAATTTTTCACCACGATAAAGAACTTGTCCCGATTGAGGTTTGATCATACCACACATCGTTTGCAACAGTGTGGTTTTACCGGAACCATTCAATCCAACAAGGCCATGAATAAGACCCTCCTGAAGCTCCCACTTCAAATTATTAATCACTTGATGATTCCCATAACTAATATTCAAACCATTAATTGAAATCATTTAGCAAAGGGCTTAAATTGTGAGTTGCTTTCCGGTAATTCCGGATAAGATTAACAATTGGAATGGGCAATAAGAAAGGAATGAAAAGTCCGATCATGCCAATGGAATTTAAAACAGATTGAGATTTATTTTGTTGGCCATGGTGCCATACAGCATATTTTGATGTTACAAAGACAGCAATATTAATCACACAAAAAAGTATGAAACTAAGTCCAAGCCACCATTTATCCGGGAAAAAAGCAAAATTTGTAATTAGTACAGGTAGAATACCCATCAAAAAAGTCAATGCATGAATTAAGGTTTTGTTCAGTAAGAACCTTCGTGGAGACTGCATAAACGAAAGGATCATTTCCCGGGATTCACCCTGCTCATAGAAAGAAATACTTAAAGCCAGAATTACCCAACAAATTACCAACGAGGCAAAGGGCAATGGAGCTAAAAGCACACCACATAAAATCAGAAATGGAATAAACCAACCGGTAGATCTGACACCCGATTTCCATTCATAATTTTTTGCAGGAATCCATCTGCCAATAAAGCCCGATTTAGTATTACTAATAAAGTTTACATTTATTAAGGATATTGAAGCAATTGCAGGAATTAATAAGAACATTGTAAAAGCATGCGACTTCAGGAATGAAAGAGCCATAAAAACAATTGCTAAAAAACCATATTCAGAAATATAAACCAAATAAGGCTGATCCGATACGAGTCTGATAAATCTGTGATCTTTCCTGTTTAAATGAATGCTTAGAATAAAAGCAACAATAAACAGCATTGAACCATATCGGGGTTCGGTTTTAACCTGCACCTGATAAAACACCCACAAGATTCCAATTATTCCAGAAATAAGTATTAATGCATAAAAAAGACCCAGTGATTTGAGTTCTCTCAAAAACTGGGCCCATCTTATTTTTAAAAATGACATTTGAATCACATTAATCAATGCTATGCACTACCAGGCCGCTTCTTAATTTAGGCTCAAACCAGGTAGTTTTCGGTGGCATAATGTTTCCTGTATCGGCAATATCAATCAATTGCTTCATAGTAACCGGATATAAGGCAAAGGCAACTTTCATTTCGCCGGAATTTACTCTTTTCTCCAATTCCCCCAAGCCACGAAGTCCACCTACAAACTCGATACGCTTGTCGGTTCTGAGGTCATGAAGGTTTAATAAAGGACCAAGAATTTTGTCTGAAAGAATGGTTACATCTAAAACCCCGATAGGATCCTGATCATTATATGTTCCATTTTTAGCTTTTAAAGAATACCATTTACCTTCCAGATACATCCCAAAAGTATGCAGTTGATCGGGTTTAAATATGGAGGAACCTTTTTCTGCAACGTCAAAATTTTGTTTCAGCTTATCAATAAATTCACTTGATGAATGGCCGTTCAGATCTTTAACCACACGGTTATAATCCATGATTGCCAACTGATCATCCGGAAAATGTACCGCAAGGAAAAAATTATATTCTTCATTTCCAGTGTGGGTTGGATTCCCATCCATTCGTTCTTTCCCAACCAAAGCTGCTGCTGCAGTACGATGATGTCCATCCGCTACATAAGTTGCCTTAATATTCGCAAAATGACCAATGATAGCCTGAATTGTTGCATCGTCATTTACCACCCAAAAGGTATGACCAATTCCATCATCTGCAACAAAATCATACTCCGGTTTATCCTGAATGATTCGATTGACAATTTCGTCAAGTGCAACCACCTTAGGATAAGCGAAAAATACCGGCTCATAATTCATACCACTTACCCTCACATGTTTCTTTCGGTCCTCTTCCTTATCGGGACGTGTTAGCTCATGCTTTTTAATCACATCATTAACATAATCAGAAACAGCTGCACAACCAACAATACCATTTTGTTTTCTTCCATTCATGGTTTGTTGATATATATATAAGCACTCTTTATTATCATGAAAGAAAACTCCTTCACTGATAAGCTTATTGAAATTGGCTTTGCCTTTTAAATATATTTCAGGAGCATAATGATCAAAGTCGTCCGGAAAATCAATTTCCGGTTTTATAACATGATAAAAGGAATGTGGATTACCCTTACATTCTTCACGTGCTTCAATCTCGTTGAGTACATCATACGGTTTGGAGGCCACCTTCGCAACTTCAGAAGCTACCGGGCGAATTCCTTTAAATGCTTTTAATATAGCCATAAATCTGTTTTTTTCAGGAATGCAAAATTAGGTTTTATACCTTATAATATGGCCAAGTACATTAAAAATACACGCATCATGTATAATCAATCTAATAAATGGCATGACAGCACCTCTATCTAAACTCAATATATTAAACTGATATTCAATTATTTAACAGCAAATAGAGTACCATCTTAAAGAAGGAATTGTTTACTACGGAACAATTCTACTCAATCCCATAAAACTGATTATCAACCGATTGATTCTCCATTCGAGCTTTCAGGCAACAAAAGAAATATTTACGGCAAATCACTAACAGAAATTGCAACTGAATAAACATTAACAACAGGTTACTCATTTAATAACATCTTGCTGAAAAGGAAATTTCACTTTTGCATCATCAAACTAACCAAAAAAGCAAAATGAAAAAATTTCTTCCATTAATCATCTCAATCATTACTTCATTATCAATTCAAACTGGAAATGCTTCCATAGTTCAAAATTGGTCATCCATTGAAAGTGGATCAGGGAATCAACAAACTGCGGGAACCACAACAGTAAATGGAAAGCAAATTGTTGCCGGAAACTTCATAACAAACTATGAGACTTCACAAAGCATCACCAATTCAATTGCAGGTAGCAATGATTGCTTCATTACTGCTTACAATGAACAGCATCAACTGGAATGGTCACTTTCATTTGGTAATTCATGTCATGAACAATTAAATTCAATTGATTCAGATCCGGCTACAGGTATCATATATGTGACAGGTTCATTTTATAACACATTAACAATAGATTCAGAAAGTGTGACATCCAATGGAGGCACGGATATATTTATGGCAGCATTTAATGAATCAGGGAATATTTTGTGGTTACAATCTTTTGGAGGAACAGGAAGTGATGAAGGTATAAAATGCGTTGTTGATGTAAATGGAAATTTAGTTCTTGCGGCTAACACTAACGCATACCAATTTCCCAACAGTGATCAGGTTGCAACAGGTTCAGCAGTTTGTATTGCTAAATTTAACTACACCGGAACTATTTTATTGTCAGTTTGTGAATCGGTGCATAATTCAGGAATCGTTAATGCACAGGATTTATTTTCAGATGAAAGTGCTAACATCTACGTCACGGGACATTTTAATGGCACCTTAAATGCAGGCACTAACGGATCACAAAACTTTCAGTCTCAAAATCAGAACTTATGGATTGCAAAATACAACACTTTGGGTAATCCATTATTTTACTATACCCCTTCATCTGTGATGACATCTACAACCGGAGGAACAGGAATTATTTCATTTGCAAATGGAAATATATTTATAGCAGCATTCTACGAAGGTACCTTTTCATTTGCAGGAAAACCATCAACAGGTCTCGATCGCAATGTGATGATTCTTGAAATGAATGCCAATGGAAACCCTGTTAATGCCACTTATTTCGAATCTCCAGGGTATCAGCAAAGTGGAAAAATCGCAATTACCGATAATAATCATGTTGCGATTTCAGGATATTTCTTAGATATGTTTACAATCAACGGAAACACTCATTATACTTCAGGTGGTTTGGATGCATTTGTTGCATACTCATCAGCATTAAATGGAATTTCAGACTGTGAAATTTACAACACACTTGGAGATGATTTAATCAATGAAATGCAATCGGAAGGAACTGAAGTAATTATTTCCGGTTACTTTGGAGCAAATCAAACAGGAGTGAATTTAACTTTAGGAAGCAATGTGTATACCAGCACTGGCGGTAGTGATGGATTCACGGTTTCTTTTTCTGTTGAAAACAACACAACCGGAATTTCAGATTCACAAGAGTCAGTTCAAAACATAATGGCATACCCAAATCCTACCAATGGAGCAACAACTTTAAAACTTCAAAACGAGAATGAAGCTCAGATTGACGTTATTGACATTACTGGCAGAAAAATTATGATTTTAAAAGTTCCGTCATATTCCAATTCTGTTCAGATAGATTTTTCAAATCTAAAATCAGGATTCTATCAATTGGTAGTTACAGAAAACGACAAAGTAAGCATTGCGAAAATTGAAAAGTACTAAATCGAATATGGGGTTCATTGAAAAAGGGGGAAATTTCCCCCTTTTTTATTTATTGCTACACAATTGAATAACTTTTTCAGCCAGCTCAATACCAATTCTCTCCTGAGCTTCTTTTGTAGAGCCACCAATATGCGGCGACAAAGATACATTTGGATGCTCCCGAAGTTCTTTTCTAATCATGGGCTCTCCTTCAAAAACGTCTAATGCAGCATATCCAATTTTACCGGAATTTAACCCATCCAAAAGATCAAGTTCAGCCACTGCCCCTCCTCTTGCTGTGTTCACGATTCCCACTCCCTTCTTCATTAAAGCAATTTGTTTTGCTGCAATTACCGGAACTGCACCTTTAGGAAAAGGAACATGCAAAGTGATAAAATCACTATGACTTAACAACTCCTCAAATGGAACGCACTTCATAGTTACCATGAGGGAAGCATTGCTGTGTGTTTGAAAAAAATCAATCTCTATTTTAACATCTGCAGCATTCAGCTTGAATGGCATAACTTTCATCCCTAATCCAAGAGCCATTCTTGCAACGGTTTGTCCAATTTTTCCAAAACCAATAATCCCAAGAGTTTTTCCTTTTAATTCAATACCGGATGAGTACTGTTTTTTCAGAGAATCAAAAATCTCTTTTGAATCACAAGCTGGCATTTTTCTATTTGCATCATGCAAGAAACGGGTCATGGTGAACAAATGAGCAAATACCAATTCTGCCACAGATTGAGAAGAGGCATCGGGTGTATTTACCACATGCAAACCTTTTTCGCGTGCATAGGCAACATCAATATTATCCATTCCCACTCCTGCTCTACCAATCAACTTTAAATTCGGGCAGGCATCAATGTGCTCTTTCCTTACCTGAGTAGCACTTCTTACCAAAATTCCATCGAAATTCAGAAGTGCAGTAGCAAGTTGATCTTGCGGCACCTTGTCAGTGACGATTTCAAAACCTGCATCAGTAAATAATTTTTTTCCTGCTGCATCGATTCCGTCATTAGCTAAAATTCTGATCATAAAATTTATTTTAAGCGGTTTTCATTGCAAACTCCCTCATAACTTTGGTCATCACCTCTACACTTTCAATAGGAAGTGCATTGTAAAGAGATGCTCTGAATCCACCTACTGAACGGTGGCCTTTTATTCCAATTATTCCGGCATCTTTCACCGCTTTCGAAAACTCTTCTTCAAGTTCAGGTTTAGTCATCAGAAAACAAACATTCATTTCTGATCGATCTTCAACTGCTGTAGTTCCGGTAAATAATGGATTACTGTCAATTTCAGCATAAAGCATAGCTGCTTTTTTCTGATTTATTTTTGCAATTGCCGGCACACCACCAATTGATTGTAACCACTCCAGAGTTGCCATACAAACATAAATAGGAAATACCGGAGGAGTATTATATAAAGAATCACCTTCGATGTGTGTCTGATAGTTTAACATAGTGGGAATCGTCCTGTTAACTTTTCCGCAAATGTCATTCTTTATAATCACCAATGTAACTCCTGCCGGACCCATATTTTTTTGAGCACCTGCATAAATAAGATCAAACTTAGAAACATCAACAGGTTTACTGAAAATATCACTTGACATATCGCAGACCACCGGAATTGGGGAGTCTGGATACGACTTCATTTGTGTTCCGTAAATAGTATTGTTGGATGTTACATGCAAATATGCTGCATCAGAAGGAATAGTAAAATCCTTGGGGACATAAGAATAGTTTTTGTCTTTGGAAGAAGCTAATACCTGTGTATTACCAACCATCTTAGCCTCTTTAATTGCTTTATTTGCCCACACGCCGGAATCAATATAAGCAGCCTTTCCATCGGCAGGTAATAGGTTATATGGAACCATTGCAAATTGAGTACTTGCACCTCCTTGTAAAAAAAGAATAGAATAATTATCAGGTACACCAAGCAATTCTTTAACAAGAGATTTTGCCTTTTGAATTATGGCATCAAAATCTTTGCTGCGGTGAGAAATTTCCAGTAAAGAAAGTCCGGTTCCATTAAGATCCAGAACTGCCTGAGCTGATTTGCGGAGTGCTTCTTCAGGTAATATACCCGGACCTGCACCAAAATTATGTTTTTTCATATGGTTCCTGTTTGATAATGCAAATTAACACTTTTATAATCTAAGGTTTATCAATCCGGTAAAAATTCCTGATTACTACCGATTAATTCCTCATATCGAGATTAGATTTGTAATACCAGAGCCCCTTTTTAAATCGATATCCATCATAGGTAAAATCGGGCCCATAATAGCGAAATTGACCTTTGGCAGAAGGGCTGGCAGGAGACAAATGGTCGAAAACGAACATTTTCTTCTTTTCTTCATATCTCAACAACATTACTGCTTCAGCCGTAAATTCAAAAACTTCTCTCCATTTTTTCTTATTCTTTTCATCAATAAAAACAGGCGCTCCAAATGCGACATTATCGTACCGGTCAAATGTCAATACTTCGAGTACTTTCCGGGTTGTGTACCTGTCATGTCCAATCCAACCTAAGAGGTAATACTGATAACCCGATTTCACTTTCTTTTCAATGAGATCATAATAAACAGCACCCATCCAGGAATCTGAATTTAACTCCTTCATTTCAATGGTATCATTGTCACATTTTTGTTCTATCAGTCCTATCAGCCTCATTTCAGTCTTGGCAGGATTAAATCTTTGTACCAGGCCAAAATAGCGGTAGGTACCATCATCCCGGGACTGATGAAACCAGGTATAAATTCTGGTCCGGTTGTCGGATGTACGCAATTTGGAAAGTGCCTTAATACTATCAAAGGGATATGAAAAAGTTGCAGGTTTCTTGAGAAGATCAAGCATGCGTTCATTAAATTCAGCTACAGCAGCTCTTCTGACAATGTCGGTTGAACCCCTGATGATGGAATCCGAAAGCACTTTCAGTGTCTTTTCAGCAACTTGTAGTTCTTCATTTACGGTTGCAACCGATTGTGCTTGCAAATCAGAAAGCAGACAAAATCCAACAACGATAAGGGAAATGAATTTGCGCATTAATTGAATTTATCTATGTAACGATGGAGTGACAAAATTAATATTTGGATTTCATTTCAAAGGCAATAGTCATGATATTGATGCTATTGATTAAATAAAAAATCCGCCAGGTTGAAAACGAGGCGGATTTAATATGTTTAATGCGACAAACGATTAGTGCATTTTGCCTTTCTTAGCAAGCAACTCATCTTTGCTTTCGCGGAAATTCTCATCATCCACACAGCAATCTACCGGACAAACGGCAGCGCATTGAGGCTCATCGTGAAAACCTACACATTCAGTGCATTTATCAGAAACAATATAATAAGCATCCATAGAAACAGGTGCTTGAGCCGCATCTGCATCTACCTGTGAACCATCTAATTTGGTAAACATGCCTTTTACACTGGTACCATCGGAAAATCTCCACTCGGCACCACCTTCATAAATTGCGTTATTTGGACATTCGGGCTCGCAGGCACCGCAATTGATGCACTCATCAGTAATCTTGATTGCCATATATCTTGCTTTTAGTTTTAATTTTGAACACAAATATAAAGAGATTTGTTTCGTTTTCGAATCTTTAAATAAAAATTTGAATGAAAAGAAGTGATAAAGTGGCTGCCTGGGCGAAAACCGGAGATATTCTCAGACAAATTGTAAATGGCGAAAAATCAGGCACATGGAACCAAAAACTGGAAGAAGTGGCTATAAATGCCGCTATTCAAAATCCATGGTTCACCCGGCCTCAACTTCAAATGGCTTTTGAAGGAATCGCCAAAATGCTTGAATATGAGTCGCTTATTGATTGGACTCGCTCCTACCCCGAAAACTCAGGAAAATCGTTTCGGGTAGGTGTGATTATGGCCGGAAATATTCCAATGGCAGGATTTCATGACCTGTTAGCAGTGAATCTTTCTGGGAATCACTTGGTAGCTAAGATGAGCAAGGATGACAAATTATTGATACCTTTTATCCTGGAAATTCTCTTTTCAATTGAACCGGAACTCAAAAGTGAGTTTGAGACCACTGAAAGACTCAATGATATTGAAGCAATCATAGCAACCGGAAGCAACAACACTGGAAGATACTTCGAACATTATTTTGCTAAATATCCTCATATCTTCAGAAAAAACAGGAATTCAGCAGCCATTTTGACAGGCGATGAAAATGAATATGACCTCTTGCTACTTGGCAGAGATATATTTACCTATTATGGTTTAGGATGCCGGAATATTTCCAAACTATTTGTTCCGGCAAATTACAAGTTTGATGATTTTTTCGAAAATCAACTTGCCTACAATGAAGTGATGCAGCACACTAAATACATGAATAACTTCGATTATCATCAGGCCCTTTACTTGTTAAATATGCAGCCTTTCCTGACTAATAATTTTCTAATTCTTACAGAAAGCAGTTCTCTGGCATCCCCTGTTTCTGTTGTGCATTTTGAATATTATAATGATCGGAATATCCTTGACGAAACGATTTTATCCTTAGAAAAGGAACTGCAATGTGTGGTAAGTAAACATGGCAAAATACCATTTGGTCAAGCACAATTTCCCGGAGTAAATGACTATGCCGATAACATAGATACTATGGCATTTCTGACTACCTTAAAAAATTAACAGTCTAGTTTTTTTCGTAGGCGCCGATATCGGGATCGCCGGTTCGGTCAACTCCTTTTATATCTGTTCCTGTGTCAGGCAAATCAATATAGTTTCCATCTGCTGCGTTTATTGCAGGTGAGCCGGATTGCAATTGATAATCATCTTCAGCATAATCCACGAATTGAGGATTTTGATTGATGATCATTCCGGAAAAATTTGAACCGGTTGTATTCAATTCAGTCTTCAATAATACATTTCTGAAATTATATCCGGTAGAGTTAAATTCAAAATCAAGCTCCAGTTCTTCATCATTATTTCCCCAGATGATACAATTCAGAAAATCAGCTTTGCTGAGCGGAAATTCCACTGCGTTATTTGACTGATTAATTGCATAGTCATTAATATAAACAGTAGGTGTATTTCTTTGCCCGTTATTCCAGTAATTGGCAATGGTACAAAATTTGAATTCATAATTGCCACCTTGCGATAAGGCAACACCATATTGTCCGCTTCGGGAAATGACACTGTTCTTTGCTATTATTTCATAATATCTGGAAAGAATTCCAAACCCTGACATATTTTCAATGATGGTATTCTGAATTTTCACCCTTTTAGGTGGTGCTGTATCCAATAAACATTCCGTTTGCAATCCAATAAATCCATTTCTGATTTCTGCATACGTGATTTCATTTTGATCACTGCCTTCATTAATCCATATACGATCCCACTGTCCAGGCACATCCTGATAATAGGACTCTCTGCGCACACCTTCGAATTTTACAGGTTCGTTTATATTGCCCTGAACTTTTATTGTACCATAACGGTATACCCACAATCCCGAATTATTTCCAAAGTAGACTCTGGTTCCGGGCTGCATAATTAAAGTTTGGGAAGAATCGACCACAGCATAGCCCCCATAAATAACATAAGGTAATACATTATCCCACGTGATGGTAGTATTTAAATTGGTATCTAATAAGGCATAAGGGATAAATGAATTTCCATTTAGAATAGCTCTGTCAGCAATGATAAATCTGGCATTTTGTCCAAATGCTACTAAGTCTACATCCTGCATATTGCCATTGGTTTCAAAAACAATGGAATCCATTACCAGGTAAGGGGTCAGGGAACTGTTAGGATCGATGGTCACTTCTACAAAAATGAATAAGGAGTCTTTGCCTGCAACTTCCACATTGCTGAAACTTTTACCCGGAATTCCATCCACGTTCAAACGATATGGAGAAGTGTTGCCACCCGCTAATCTGATAGAGGAAACATTTATAGGCCGGCTGTTCCTGTTATAAATCTTTAATTGCTTGGTCGTTGACCCTAAACTGGTGAATATCGTATCAAAAATAACGGTGTCTGCAGAAAATTCCAGTTTCGCCGAACTGTCGGTCAGTAAATCATCTTTCTTGCACGAAGAAACTGCTAAAACAAATAAAAAGCTGAAAATGAAGTAGTTAATATTTTTTGAAGGCATAGACTGTTGAATTACTGCTACAAAGATAACCAGACTGCTTAAACATTCCTTATTCAATAATTATTGCTCAAGAATTTAAATAATTAATATTCAGTTACATACGAACCAATCTTAAAATCCTCAAAAAAAAATCCCAACCTATTGGAGAATAGGACTCTTTATCTTATCTTTGCATCCCGTTTTGAAAACTGTACATATGAAAAAGGACATACATCCAAAGAATTACAGAATGGTGGTATTTAAAGATATCTCCTGCGACTATGCATTTCTGAGTCGTTCAACTGTAGAAACCAAAGAAACAATTACCTGGGAAGATGGTAAAGAATACCCACTTATTAAGTTGGAGATTTCGCACATGTCACATCCCTTTTATACCGGAAAGATGAAGCTGGTAGATACCGCTGGTCGTGTTGACAAATTCCGTAACCGTTACAAGAAACACACGGAGAAATCCGGGAAATAATAGATTCCGCCAATCAAAAAAAGTCCCTTCCGGGACTTTTTTTTTAGCCTTTTCTTTGACAATTTTGAACCTTTCAAATTCCTAAGCGCTATGACAAATACCGTTTTATTTGATTTCAACAGGAAGTCACTCTTACCATTTACATATACCCGACCTGTTGCAGATATCAGAATAGGAATACTCACCATTCGCGAACACTGGGAGCTTTTACTCGGAGGCCCAACTTCTTCGCTAACCGAAGAATATCTCACTAAAAAATATGCCGTCTGGAAAGAGCAGGAAAATATTTTTATTAATGGCGCACTGATTGCTACTCCGGAATTAGTGGATGCCACCAGGGGACTTTCTTTAGGACAACGTTTAGTTCAAAATGGAATTCCACTTGCAGCTTTCGCAGAAGGATGGCCTGATCCGGTTTCTCCGTATGGAAGATTTCGGGATATAGAATTCAAAGGTGCAGTATCAGTGATTGCAAATCCGTGGGATATTTTCACCATGAATGATCAGGTGCTACGTGCCCAGTTCAAAGCAATTACCTCAGGAAGAAAATCGGCACCAATCAGCGCATCAAACAAACTAAACGCCCCTGAAAATATATTTTTAGAACCTGGTGCCATTGTCGAATGCAGCATTATAAATGCGGCAACCGGACCAGTTTACATTGGTGTTGATGCTGAAGTTATGGAAGGCTCTATGGTTAGAGGACCATTCTCTCTGGGTACACATGCTACTTTAAAAATGGGTGCTAAAATTTATGGAGCAACCACCATTGGACCTCATTGCAAAGTTGGTGGCGAAGTAAATAATTCAGTGATTTTTGGTTTCTCCAATAAAGCTCACGATGGTTTCCTGGGAAATTCCGTCATTGGTGAATGGTGCAATTTAGGTGCAGACTCCAATAACTCGAACCTGAAAAACAATTATAAAAATGTTCAGGTACACGACTTCATTTCCGGTGGATCAAAAGATACAGGATTGCTTTTCTGCGGATTATTCATGGGCGATCACTCCAAATGTGGTATCAATACTATGTTTAATACCGGTACAACAGTTGGTGTTTCAGCCAACATTTTTGGAGCAGGTTTTCCTGCCAAATTTGTGCCCTCCTTCGCCTGGGGAGGCATTGATAGCGAAGACACCACCAGATTCCGATTTGATAAGGCAACTCAGCTAGCTAAAGAAGTCTTTAAAAGAAGAAACATGGACTTTGATGCAACTGAAGAATCTATTCTCAAAACCGTTTTTGACCTGACAGAAAGTAACCCGGGATGAAAATCAGTAATTAATTATTAAATTATTGCAATTAATTGATTTTTAGAATAATACAAACTTTATAAGCATCCCATTTCAACAAGGCTGTCGTTTGGCATATCAATTGACTAATAGAACGGCTAACAGTTTAACCTGTCATTTTGCAAACACACTGCCAAAATGACTCTTATCTAATATTTCATGTTCGACAACGCTTATACCAACAACATTTATGGAATTTCAGGATTATCAGACGATGAACCGGATTTAATTCCTTTGCTATCATCAGAAGATGAGGAGAGCATGAATGCGGAAAACATTCCGGATGTCCTCTCAATTTTACCTTTAAGAAATACGGTTTTGTTTCCCGGTGTAGTAATTCCAATTACGGTCGGTCGTGATAAATCGATTAAGCTGATAAAGGATGCTTACAAATCCGATAAGATCATTGGAGTTGTATCTCAAAAAGACAGTACGGTAGAAGATCCGAAAGCATCAGATTTACATTCGGTAGGAACAGTTGCACACATCATTAAAATGTTGCGCATGCCGGATGGCAATACCACCGTTATTATTCAGGGTAAAAAACGCTTTATCATCAGTGAGGTGAAGGAGTCTGAACCCTACATTAAGGCTTCAATTTTACCTGTTGCAGATAAAAAGGTCATCAACAATGAAAAAGAATTTAATGCACTCATTGATTCTTTGAGAGATCTCTCCTTGCAAATTATTACCCAGTCTCCTAACATTCCAACTGAGGCTTCGTTTGCAATCAAAAATATTGAAAGTCCCTCCTTTCTGATCAATTTTATTTCATCTAACATGAATGCAGATGTTGCCAGAAAACAACAGCTGTTAGAAATGACCGATCTGAAAGAAAGAGCTACTCAGGTTTTGCAATACTTAACTCAGGAATTGCAACTTTTAGAATTAAAAAATCAGATTCAGTCAAAAGTTAAAATTGATATTGACAAACAACAACGTGAGTACTTTTTAAATCAGCAATTAAAAACCATTCAGGAAGAACTTGGTGGTAATTCTCAGGATCAGGAAATTGATGAACTGAGACTTAAAGCATCTAAGAAGAAATGGTCGAAAGAAGTAAATGCGGTATTTGAAAAAGAACTGGAACGATTAAACAGAATAAATCCAGCTGCAGCAGAATATTCAGTCACCTTAAATTATCTGGAACTGCTCCTCGAATTACCCTGGAGTGAATTCACAACCGACAATTTCGATTTAAAGCGTGCTGAAAAAGTATTGAATGCCGATCACTATGGTTTGGATAAGGTGAAAAACAGAATCATGGAATACCTTGCCGTTTTAAAGCTAAAGGGAAACATGAAATCACCAATTATGTGTTTATATGGCCCTCCCGGTGTAGGAAAAACATCATTGGGAAAATCAGTGGCTAAAGCATTGGGAAGAAAATATGTTCGCATGTCGCTGGGTGGTTTGAGGGATGAAGCTGAAATAAGAGGACACCGTAAAACCTATATAGGTGCAATGCCGGGCAGAATTATTCAAAATCTTAAAAAAGCTAAGTCATCAAATCCGGTTTTTGTACTGGATGAAATCGACAAACTTACTCACGATTTTCATGGTGATCCATCTTCTGCATTGCTGGAAGTTCTTGATCCGGAACAAAACACAAGTTTCTACGATAATTATGTGGAGATTGAATACGATCTGTCAAAAGTACTATTCATAGCAACGGCTAATTCGTTGAGCTCTATTCAGCCAGCTTTACGCGACAGAATGGAAATCATTGAAATTAATGGCTATACCGTAGAAGAAAAAATTCAGATTGCGATCAAGCACCTGGTTCCGAAACAACTTGAAGCACATGGACTGAAAAAAGGACAGGCTGTTTTATCTGATAAAATTCTTGAAAGAATCATAGAAGACTACACAAGTGAATCAGGAGTAAGAACTTTGGAAAAACAAATTGCTTCGGTAATCAGATCCATAGCTAAATCTGTAGCCTTGGAAGAAAAATACGAAGTAAAAATCAATGAAGAGCAATTAAGAAAATCATTGGGTGCTCCGATTTTCCAAAAAGAAAAGTCAATTGACAACAATGTTGCCGGGGTTGTAACCGGTCTTGCCTGGACCCCGGTAGGAGGAGATATTTTATTCATTGAAACTTCCCTGAGTAAAGGAAAAGGTAAACTTACATTAACCGGAAACCTGGGAGATGTGATGAAAGAGTCAGCAGTGATCGCACTGGCATATCTTAAATCACATTCTGATCAATTAGACATCTCACCTGAACTGTTCGAAAACTGGGATGTGCACATTCACGTACCTGAAGGTGCCACTCCAAAAGACGGTCCATCAGCAGGTATTACCATGCTTACCTCTTTAGCATCTGCTTTCAGCCAAAGAAAAATCAGGAGAAAACTTGCTATGACCGGTGAAATAACTTTACGCGGAAAAGTATTGCCTGTTGGCGGAATAAAAGAAAAAATTCTGGCTGCAAAAAGAGCAGGAATTACAGATATCATTCTCAGCGAAGAAAACAAGAAAGATATAATTGAAATAAAGGAACACTATTTAACCGGCCTGAAATTTCATTATGTAAAGGAAATGATCGAAGTGGTTAAACTTGCTTTGCTGAATGAAAAAGTAAAGAATCCTCTTAATTTTCAAAATACAACTCCAGCAACCGGCAATAACATTCCAAAAGAAGTAACTGCAGCCGTAAAAAAGGAGATTAAAGTGAGTCCGAAAAAAAATACTCCGGTGAAACCCAAAGCAAAAATCAAAAAGAAAAAATAGCTTGTTTGTCAGGTTATATAAATTAAAAAGTCCCGGGATTGCCGGGACTTTTTTTTGTTTTATAAAGAATTAAACCTGATTAATGATTACTTCAAAATATGCGAAGAGGCTGCGCTCAGATTTCCATCAACATACACTTCAACTACATAAGTTCCCGGAGCAAAAACGCGTTCCTGTTCTTCCCATTTGAGGCATACATCCTGCTTAGAGTTATCGTAATTAATTTTTGTAGTGGCAGTGAACTGAACTTCTTCACCAGAATTAGCCATTTTAAAAGTACTGGAGCCTTGTGAAGTTGCACCCATAGTTTTACCTCCTGGTTCTACAATACGAAGATAAACTTCCTTCTCACCGGATTTCGCAATTTTATTTTCTAAAACTGAAAAACAAACTTCCATTTTGTTGGTACGTTTTGCCATTGCTGTTTCAGAATATTTTGAGCTACCACGTTTTTTGTACGACTTCACATTCATATATTCAGACTTGAGTACAGAAGCTGTATTAACAGTGGTCTCGAGATTTTTGGATAGGTTCTCAACAGTTGTTGTAAGTTCTTGCTTATCTTTTTTCAACTGATCATTTTCAACGAGCAGCTTATCTATTTTATCTAGATACTCATCACGTAACTTTTTTATTTCCTCCAGTTCAGCACGAAGCTTTTTATTCAGAGATGCTGAATTCTTCTCATTTTTCAGCATTTTTTCGATTCGTTCTTTTTGCTGATCGATGGTAGTGTTTGCCTCTGCAAGCAAACTGTCGAGACGTTCATTGATACCTTTGTACTGATTTAATTCCTGATAGGTATCACCAAGCTCCTTCTCAACTTCCATTTTGGCAGTCATCAAACTGTCTGTTTTTACTTCATACCCTTCAACAACGGTATTGGTGTTCTGCCATTGATAAATGTTAAGAATTCCGGACAATGCCAGCAGGATAATCCAGATTTTGTTGTTCCCACCCTTTTTCTCAGTAGCGGGGTTTGATTTGTTTTCCATGGTTTTTGGTAGCTATAATTAATTTGTTGGTTGGTGAATCACATCCGTGTAACCAATTGATAATGCGAAGGTAAATGGTTAAATAGCGGTAATACCCCTGCTGGATCGAAACTTATCCACAATTCATTTCACAATCCTGCGAAACGGGCAAATGGAGCAGTTTTCTGGGAGGCAAAATCACCTTTCAGAAACTTATAGTAACCGGCGACGGCAATCATTGCTGCATTATCGGTGCAAAATTGAAAAGGCGGGATAAATAAATCCCAGCCATTTTCTGTTGCTGCTTCTAAAAGTGCGCTCCTAAGTCCAGAATTAGCACTCACGCCACCAGCAATAGCAATGGTTTTAATGCCGGTTTGTTCAGAAGCCAATTTAAGTTTCTTTAATAAAATGGCAACAATGGTAGCCTGCACTGAAGCACAAATATCATTCAAATGGGATTCGGTAAAAGTTGCATCAGCCTGCTGCTGTTTGTTCAGGAAATATAAAATAGAAGTCTTAAGACCGCTGAAACTAAAATCCAGATTAGGTACCTGCGGATGGGGGAATCTGAATGCAGCTGGATTACCCATCTTAGCCAACTGATCTATAACCGGGCCTCCAGGATAAGGCAATCCAATAATTTTTGCAATTTTATCAAATGCCTCCCCGGCAGCATCGTCTTGAGTTTGTCCAATAAGCTCAAAATCATTATGTTCCCGTACAATTATCAATTGAGTGTGACCTCCGGAAACTGTAAGGCAAAGGAATGGAAAAGATGGTGTACGGGATTCTATTTCTGGCAATCGGGCAAAGTGAGCCAAAACATGGGCTTGCATGTGATTCACTTCAATAATCGGTATTCCCAAAGCCAGTCCAAATGACTTAGCGAAAGAGGAGCCAACCATAAGGGCACCTAACAAACCCGGACCATTCGTAAATGCTATGGCATCAAGGTCTTTTTTACTTACATTTGCCTGACGGAGAGCCTGATCGACAACAGGAATGATATGCTGCTGATGAGCCCTGGAAGCCAATTCCGGGACCACACCACCAAAAGCTTCATGAACCTTTTGTCCGGCAACAACATTGGCAAGAATTTTGTCATTCACGCTCACCGCAGCAGCAGTATCGTCGCAAGATGATTCAATTCCTAATATCAGTACCGGTTTCATAAATAATAATTCACATTTGAATGGTGTAACCGGCACAAAATTACGTTATCAGATCGAACAACCCATTAAACAATTGTAATCCTATTAAAAAGTTCCTCAAAATAACTGCAATTGTGCTTTTCAGCCTGTTCCTGCTGACCATAGGACTGGTATATAGTATCCGAATCCCAGCCGTACAAACATGGATTGTACAACGTGTTACAGCATATCTTTCTGATGAACTAAAAGCCAGGGTCACAATCGACGCAATCCATCTGGAATTTATTAAAACACTTTCCATAAAAGGCATTTATGTTGAAGACCTGCATAAAGACACCCTCTTGTATGCTGCTGAAATAAATACTTCCATTGAAATGTTCGCTCCGGGGCAGCGTAAAATTTACTTTTCCGGTATCACCCTCAATGACGGGATTGTAAAAATTCAAAAATACCCCAATGAAAAAGGACTGAACTTTAAATTTCTTATCGATTATTTTGACTCAGGAAGTAAAGATACAACTGCTTCAAAACCTTTTGACTTTAATCCGGGAGAAATAGAATTAACCAATATGCAATTTGTATATCGGGATAACCGGTATAATGATTATTTCAAAGGAGTCGATTTTGATGACATAAGATTATTAAACCTGAACGCTACCGTTCAAGACTTCAAACTAGATGAAGATACCGTTTTTGCATCTATTGAAAACATAAGCTTTACAGAAAAAAGCGGATTTGAAATAGAATATTTTGAGGCCACTGCCAAATTCACTCCGGTTAGAATGGAATTTGAAAACCTGCTGATTAAAACCAATGAGTCACAAATTCAGGGAGCAATAACTTTCATCTATGAAGATTTTGAAGACTTTGATGATTTCATTCATAAAGTTAGGATTAACTCTCAGTTTGAAGAAAGCAATTTATCATCCAATGACCTTGTATACTTTGCAACTGAGTTGGAAGGTCTCGATAAAAGCATTGAATTCAGTGGAAAAGTCAGAGGTACCATTGACCAGCTAAGAGGTAAAAACCTGAACATCGCGTTTGCTGATCATTCAACATTCAAAGGCGACATCAGTATTGCCGGTCTCCCCGATTTCAATGAATCATTTTTTGATCTTGTTGTAGAAGAACTGGCAACAGATTATGATGAAATTGAATCTATCCCAGTATTTCCTTTTACCGGAAATGAAAACATTGATTTGCCTGACAATTTAGCATTACTTGGTTCAGTCAAAATATCAGGGAAATTTACCGGATTCTTAAATGACTTTGTTGCCTATGGAAATGCGCAAACAGATTTAGGATATGTATCATCTGACTTAAATTTAAAAATTGAAGATGACTTTGATAAGAGCTCCTATTCGGGACACTTATCTGCAATTGGTTTTGATATTGGAACACTAAGTAACAACAGCAATATTTTAGGAAAAACAACATTCAAAACACAAGTTAAAGGAAATGGCTTTTCACTTGCGAAGGTAAATGCCAAGATGGATGGTAACATTACTTCACTCTTTTTAAATGGCTATGATTATAAAAACATAACTGTAAATGGAACAATTTCACGCAAGTTATTCAATGGAATATTAAATGTAAATGAAAACAATCTGGGACTTGACTTCAAAGGGAATATCGATTTAAGTCACAAACTCCCTGTATTCGATTTTAAAGCGGAAATCAAAAATGCTCATTTAGCCAAATTAAACCTTATTGACAGGGATTCCTCTGCAACACTAAACACTACAGCTGAAATTAAAATTAAAGGATCCGACATAGATAACATGACAGGTTATGTTAATTTAAGAAATACGCACTATTCGGAATTGAATGATTCTATCACCATAAAATCTATTGTCTATAACTCCGAAGTTACCGGAAATATTCAAAATGCTTCCTTAAAATCGGACATAGCAAATTTCGACCTGACAGGTACTTATAAACGAACTACCATGTTTGGAGAAATCCAGGAACTGATTGCAACCTATGTTCCTGCATTACAACCAGGCAAGACTAATAAATCCGATGTGCTGAAAATGAATTATCAATTAAGCTTTGGTCAGACGGATCCTCTTTTCGAAATCTTCATGCCCGAATTAATGGTTAGTCCCGGCACCCGCATTTCAGGCAATATTGATAACGTTACAAAAAACATAACCCTTGATGTCATATCTGACAGTATCAGATATGATGACTTTCTGTTTGAAGGTACAAAAATTGGAATCACAACCTCCGGTCAAAGGCTTCTGGTGAACAACAACATGCAATTGATTACCGTAAATGACACTTTAAAATTAGCAAATTTCCGGATCAATGGAAATACAGATAAAAACAGTTCATCATTTTCAATTTTAGGTTCTGCCCGCGACAGTAACCTTACAAAATTTGAGATTAATGGTCAGACTAATTATTTAGCTACAGGCCAGGTGCAGTTTAAATTCATGCCTTCCAATATTGAAGTCAACGATAAAATATGGAATATTGATGAAAACAATTCGGCATTAATTGACTCAGGAAGAGTGACAATCAGCAATCTTTCCCTTTCCTCAGGAGATCACAAAATTGATATTGGCGGAACTGTATCTGAAAATCTGAATGACAAATTAACCATATCATTAACCAACTTCGACACCCGTGACATTAATCCAATTCTTGCGTTGTATGATGTTGACATGGGAGGCTTCGCGACCGGCACCGGTACTTTTTCAGGGATATTAAAAACGCCGGGGATTACATCTGATATGTTTATAAAGGATCTTCAACTTTACGGAGATACTTTAGGTGATGCAAAAATTGATTTCGGTTTTATTCTTAAAGAGAAAAAAATCATAGTTGATGCATTGGTGGATCGCGGTGGAATAAAAAATATTGAAGTAAAAGGAAAGTATTTTATTGCAGAAAAAAATGATTCTCTGGATTTCAAAATCGCTATGCAAAAAACAAATCTTTCTGCTTTCAGTGGATATGCAAAAGATCTGATTTCAGAACTGAGAGGCAAAGCATCAGGTGAGCTACGAATTACAGGTCTTGCCAGCAAACCTGTAATGAAAGGTAAAATCCGGCTGCAGCAAACAAGTTTCAGGTTTGATTATCTGAACACACATTACAACTTTTCTGAAGAAGTTGAATTTGAAGAAAATTACTTCCGGTTTAAAAATTTTACCGTTAATGATGAAAACGGAAATCAAGCCAAAGTTGACGGCTATGTTTATCATGATCACTTATCCGATTTTGTGCTTTCATTTGATGTAACGGCTAAAAATTTCCAGATGCTGAATACCAGCATGTCGCAGAACGATTTATATTATGGAAAAGCCTATGGCTCCGGTATTGTAAAAGTCAGAGGTCCGCTCGATTTAATTGATATTGATCTGGCATTGAAGACAGAAAAGAACACTCAAATATTTATTCCACTCAGTAATCCGGAAGAAGTTTCAAGTAGCAGCTTCATTAATTTCATCACTCACGATGGAGAAAACCAACTGGCACAATCCGGCGAAGTTGATTTCTCAGGGATAAACATGAACTTTGAACTGGATGTTACCAACGATGCAGAAATACAACTTATCTTCGATTCCAAAATTGGGGATATTATTAAAGGCAGAGGTACCGGCAATATAAATATGTCAATCAATGCTCAGGGAGAATTTAAAATGTATGGCGATTATCAGGTCAGCAATGGCGATTACCTTTTCACATTGCAGAATTTGATCAATAAAAAATTCACCATAAATCCGGGCGGAACTATTCGATGGAGCGGTGATCCTTATGATGCAATTATTGATCTGGAAGGTGTATATAAATTACGAGCAAGTTTATACGATTTATTCCAGGATACCACTTTCAAGAAGCGTGTCCCTGTGGAAGTTCAATTGAGTTTGAAAGATGAATTATTCAATCCAACCATTCAATTTCAAATTAAGGTCCCTGATATAGACCCAACTGCTGAGACTCTTATTAACAGATACATTTCAACTGAACAAGAAAAGAGCAGACAAACTATGAGTCTGCTTGTATTAAACCGCTTTTCAAGAGCAGCAGAAGTTGAATATGCAGGCACATCCTCATCCGGAGTATCTGCAAATGCGACTGAATTTTTGTCGCAACAACTCAGTGTCTGGGCTTCACAAATTTCAGAATCTATTAATGTGGGAGTTAATTACAGAGCCGCAGACGCATTCAGTCAGGAAGAATTAGAAATAGCAGTGTCTACTCAGCTCTTTAACGATCGTGTCACACTGGATGGCAACGTTGGTGTTTCTGACAATAACAATACCAGTCAAAACACTTCCAATCTGGTGGGTGATTTCAACGTGGAAGTAAAAGTAAGTGAAGACGGAAAATTCCGTTTCAGAGCATTTAATAAAACTATCAACAATAGTGTTCTCAATAACTATAACTCACCCTATACCCAAGGTGTTGGTGTTTTTTACCGGGAAGAGTTTGATACAATCGGCGATTTGATCCGTAAGTTCCGTGATAAATTCCGTCAAAAAGAAGAACCTGCCGATGCCATGATTTCGCAGTAAGTAATTTTGAGAAAGGGTTGTACTTTTCTGTATTTTTTTTGAAGTGCTATTAAAAAACAAAGGAAAAACTTACTTTTGGAAGAAGCAATCATCCCTATATGAAGCATAACAATCAGAGGAACCTCGCTAGCTATCTTTTTAACTTACTGTTTATCATATGTTTATGTCCACTTTCAACGTTTGCTCAACAAACCTTGAGTGGTGTAATAAAAGACAATAAAACTAACGAGACACTTATTGGAGCCAATGTGGTAATAAAAGGAACCACCACGGGTGCACAAACAGATCTTGATGGAAAGTTTAAAATAACCACTGATTTACCTTTACCCATAACTCTGGTTATCTCTTACATCGGATACATCCAACAAGAATTTGTTGTAAAAGCCAACACCGCAATAACTATTAAACTTCAGGCCAATGAAGTATTGTTGAAGGATGTTGAGGTTGTAGGAAGCAGGATTTCCGAGAAACAAAAAGAAGCTCCAATGACTGTGGAGTCGATGGATGTGATTGCCATTAAGGAAACTCCGGCTGCAAATTTTTACGAAGGACTGGGGCAATTGAAAGGTGTGGATCTTACATCAGCAAGCATAGGATTTAAGGTTATTAACACCCGCGGATTCAACAGTACATCTCCGGTAAGATCGCTTCAGATTATTGATGGAGTTGACAATGCCTCACCCGGACTTAATTTCTCACTCGGGAATTTTTTAGGTGCTTCAGATCTGGATGTAAGTAAAGTTGATTTGGCTGTTGGTGCTAACTCTGCATTTTACGGACCAAATGCATTTAACGGAGTAATCAGCATGACCACCAGAAGTCCGTTTATTAATCCCGGGCTTGAATTTTCATTTAAAGTAGGAAACAGGGGACTGATTGAAAATGCAGTTCGTTTTGCAGACGTTATTAAAAACAAAAAAGGTATTGAGAAATTTGGATATAAATTCAACATATTCTATCTCAAAGTTAATGACTGGGAGGCTGAGAACCTGAGTGCAACACCTCAATCGAGAAGTGCTGCTACAAACCCTGGTGGTTATGATGCTGTGAATGTTTATGGTGATGAATATCAGAATGGTTTTGATTTGAATCAGAATTCAAAAGATTACCCTGGACTTGGAGTAATTTCCCGCAGAGGTTATTTTGAAAAAGATCTGGTTGATTACAACACATCAAATCTGAAAATAGGAACTGCACTTCATTACAAATTAAGGCCCGAAACTGAATTAATTGTTGCCTCCAACTTTGGTACAGGAACAACTATTTACCAGGGTGATAACCGATATTCTCTGAAAGATATCAGATTCTACCAAAACAGGATTGAAATCAGAAAGCAGGACAAATGGTTCTTAAGAGCCTATGCAACACATGAAGATGCAGGAAAATCTTATGATGCTTTTTTCACTGCTTTGCTTATGCAAAATTCTGCGAAGAGCAATGGCGACTGGTATCAAGACTATATTGACTATTGGTTTATCAACGTTAAAAATAATCTTCAGACACTACCCGGATTTCCTCAACCAAATCAATATACTACTTATGAGGAATACCTGAGTGCTATCAATCCTTTTTTGAGCCAAAATTATCCTGATACACTTAATTATTATCACAACCTTACCCAGGCCTTTGTGAATGGAGTAGGAAACCCGCTGAATGAAAACAGTGCGTTTTATGAACCCGGAAGTTTTCAATTTGATACAGCATTTGCAAATATTACCAGTAAAAAATCATTTTCTGAAGGCGGATCAAGACTATATGATAAGTCTGCTCTATACCATGTTCATGGTGAATACAAATTCACACCAAAATTTATGGACATTGTAATCGGCGCTAATTATCGCTGGTATCTTCCGGAATCTGATGGTACTATCTTCAGTGATACCATGGGAGTTAAAATCCGAAATGAAGAAGGTGGAGCTTATGCTGGTGTTGAAAAAAAGTTCTTGAAGGATAAACTCAAACTTAGTGCAACAGCGCGGGTTGATAAGAATAAAAATTTCGACTACCTCTTCTCCCCTGCTGTTTCTGCTGTTTACCTTCCCGGGGAAGAAAAAGTTATCAGAGCTTCCTTCTCATCAGCAATCAGAAATCCAACTCTTGCCGATCAGTATTTATATTATCCTGTAGGAAGAGCTATATTAATTGGAAACAAAGATGGGTTTGATGGATTAGTTACAGTACCATCTCTCATTAATTTTTATGATTTCAATAAGAAATTTGATACACTGGAATTTTTCAACGTAAAGGCAGTGCGTCCGGAAGAAGTGAAATCATTGGAAATTGGATACCGGACTACTGTTGCAAAGCGTTTATATATTGATGCCAGCGCATATTATTCATCGTATAAAAACTTTATAGGATATAAAATTGGTGCAGATGTAGATACATTTCAGGTGCCAATTATTTTTCCTCCTTTTTCATATACCGATTTACGCTTCAACAATGTTTTGCGTGTAGCCACAAATGCAGAAGACATTGTAACCACACGAGGAGTAACAGTGGGCATAAATTATTATCTCGGAAAATATTATGCGATTACCACAAATTACAGCTATAACGTCCTCGATTTAGGAGGCTCAGATGATCCTTTGATACCGGCATTTAATACCCCTGAACATAAATTTAACATTGGCTTTAATGGTCGTGATATCAATAATTTTAGCTTTAATATTAATTATAAATGGGTGGATGGCTTCAACTATGAAGGATCACCTCAATTTACCGGATACATTGAATCGTATGGTGTTGTGGATGCTCAGATCAACTATAAATTTGACAAAGACAGACTTATCTTCAAGCTAGGATCATCTAATCTGCTTGATAATCAACACTATGAAGTTTATGGTGGTCCACTTGTGGGTAGACTTTATTACTTTAGCATAATCATTTCAGCACCATCCAAAAATTTGAAGTAATTTAGAGACCAAATAATGCAAAACTTAAATCTTAATATAACTAACATGAAAAGAACTTTACTAAATGTATCAGCCGGGATAGCGATGATGATACTGCCTGGTACTCTTATGGCACAGCGCTACCTTTCTGAAGTGTTCCCCAATGTAACCGTTACGTCTAATGTACAATACGGGGAAAACATTTCAATCTTCCCTCCTCCTACTCCTGCTTCAATTCCATTGTTGATGGATATTTATGAGCCGGATGGTGATGTATTACAGGACCGTCCTCTGATTATCTTCATGCACACAGGCAGTTATTTGCCACCATTTATCAATGGCACTCCAACCGGAAGTCGCCAGGACAGTGCAACTGTTGAAATCTGCAAACAATTTGCTCGCAGAGGTTATGTTGTAGCTAACATGGACTACCGTGTTGGTTGGAATCCTGCTGGTTCGAATGTGGACATCCGCCGCGGCACCTTACTGAATGCTGTATACCGTTCTATTCAGGATGCTAAAGCTTGCGTTCGTTTCTTCAAAAAAGATGCAGCAACAACTGATACTTATAAAATTGATCCAAATGCTGTTATTCTTGGCGGACAGGGAACAGGTGGATACATTGCTGTTAACTACGCTAGTTTAGATGATCCAGCTGAAATTACACTTCCTAAATTCATCAGCGGAACTACTGATGCTACTTATGGATTTGTTGCAGGTCAGTCGTATGTAAATCAGGCATTGTTAGGTGATTTTGATGGATTCGGTGGAATTCCACAATTAAACAATCCTAATAACAATGTTGGTTATGATAACACTATTCACTTTGCATTCAACATGGGTGGAGCATTAGGTGATTCTACCTGGCTCGAACCTGGTGATGTACCAACTGTTGCAATGCACGTTATCGGTGATCCATTTGCTCCTTTTGATGTAGGTATCGTATTTGTACCAGGAAATCCTCCTCAATCTGTTGTCGATGTAATCGGTTCAAAATCGATCATTCGTTTAGCAAATCAATATGGAAATAATGATTGTTTTATCAGCGCAGGTTTTACTGATGCATACACTCAGGCAGCAAACTTAAACAACAGCGGTTATGATGGTCTTTATGGCTTCGCAACTACTCCACAGGTTCAATCAGGACCATGGGAGTGGTTTGATTCATTAAGTGTTGTAAATGGAGCGGCAACAGTTGGAGCAAATGGTACTCAAATTTATGGTAATGCATTATTGACAAATCCAGATATGTCGAAAGCTAAAGGTTTAGCTTATATCGATACAGTAATGAATTACCTGAATCCAAGAATTGTTTATTGCCTTGGACTATCTACCGGCATCAATTCTATCGAAACTGCTGATGCTTTAATTTCTGTATCTCCAAATCCCGCTTCTGATGTAATCAATGTTGATTTATCATCTATCAACAACAAAATTAAAGCCATCGGATTGTATGATATTTCTGGAAGGAAAGTTAAAGAAGTATCTGTTACTGAATCAAGAAAATATACGATCAATCGTGGTTCAATAAATTCCGGAAGTTACTTCGTAAGAATTGAACTTGAGAATGGAACTGTAAATAGAAAAATCGTGTTGATGTAATAACATCATTCACTAATATTAAAAAGGCTGTCTCTATCGAGATGGCCTTTTTTTTTAGGCTCCGGCATTGGTACCAGCAATAAAACCTGTAGACCAGGCTGCCTGAAAATTGAATCCACCTGTTACACCATCTATATCCAGAATTTCCCCTGCAAAATATAATCCAGGCAATAATTTACTTTCCATAGTTGACATATTTATTTCTTTCAAAGCAACTCCGCCACATGTAACGAACTCTTCCTTAAAAGTTGTTTTCCCTTTTACTTCAATCAAAGAATTCGAAATAATCGATGCAAGTTTGTTGATTAGTGTATTTGAAACCTCTCCCCATTTTAATTCTTTAGGAATACCGGAAAGCTCAACTAACCTTTCCCAAAGCCGGGAAGGCAAAGCTGCTATCACTGAATTTAAAATTTTCTTTTCTTTAAGAATAACCTTGTTACTTAGCAATAGTTGTCTGACTTGTTCTTCATTCATTGCAGGGACGAAATTAATACCCACTCTAAATTCATATTGCTTTTCGGCTAAATACCTTGCAGCCAATGAACTCATCTTTAAAACTGCGGGACCACTCAAGCCCCAATGAGTAAACAGCATTGGGCCTTCTGAAATTTCATTAAACCCTTCAATTCTGATACGCGCCATAGGAACTGAAACTCCCATTAATCCGTCAAAAGGATTTTTGGGAATATTGAAAGTAAACAAACTTGGTACCGGAGGAATAATTTTGTGCCCGGAAAATGATAACCATTGATAAGACTTTAGTTGTGGAAAACCTCCGGTTGCAACTATAATTTTATCAAAAATATATTCCATTCCTGATTCTGTCAGCACATTGAATTTACTATTCTCAAAATTAATCTCTTTGACAGAAGTATTCAGATTTAATGATATTCCCTTTTTCTGAATCTCACTTAACAGACAATCAATAATAGTTTGAGAGGAATCTGTACCAGGAAACATTCGTCCATCAGGTTCCGTTTTCAATTTCACACCACGTGATTCAAACCAGTTAACAGTATCCAATGTTGAAAATCTTGAAAGTACATTTCTGAGTTCTTTTCTGCCTCTTGGATAATTTGCGATCAGCAGATTGATATCAGAAATAGTGTTTGTTACATTACACCTTCCTCCACCAGAAACCTTTACTTTCGAAAGCACCTTACCGGATTTTTCGAAAATCACCACTTTATTATTTTTGTGAGCCGCATGAATTGCTGCAAAAAAGCCTGCTGCTCCTCCTCCAATTACCAAAATAGCAGCCATAAATTTGATTTATCTGGTTAACGCTAAGATTATGTCACTGTGCATGGGAAAACTTTTAAGGAGTTCTTGTCTCTTTGCCATTTCAAAATCTCTGAAGTCAAATCCAGGGGCAACAGTACAGCCAACTAATGAAAATGGTGCTCCATTCAAAACCCTGCTTGCAAACCAGTTTCCTGCAGTCACAGTGTATTGCAAAAGTTGACCGTTCAAAATATCCGACCCCACAACAGTTGAAGTTAATTTTCCGACAGCATCTAACTCAATAACTTCGAGTGCGCTTCCTCCATAAAAGTGCCAGGTCTCATCTGATTTAATTTTATGGAATGCGGAAAAATTATTCGCTTCAATCAAAAAATAAATTGCTGTAGCAAATGCTCGTCCACCAGGGAACTCCCCATTCCCTTCAATCAAGGATGAACTTCTGTATGTCTCTTTGTAATAACCACCCTCCGGATGTGGAAGGAGTTCCAGATTATTAATGTAGTCGATGGCAGAAAATTGCATAGATAGGTTCCGATTTAAAATTAACTCCTTGGATGAAACTGCAGAATAGCTGACCTCAGATAATCACGGTCGAGATGTGTATAAATCTCAGTGGTTGTGATACTCTCATGACCAAGCATCTCCTGCACTGCTCTTAAATCAGCCCCTCCTTCTATCAAATGGGTCGCAAAGGAATGTCGGAAAGTGTGCGGACTGATACTTTTATTAATTCCAGCAATCATCACAAGTTCTTTGATGATAGTAAAAACCATCTCCCTGGTAAGTTTAGCTCCGCGTCTGTTCAGAAATAAATAATCTTCGTTACCGGGTTTAATTTTCAAATGCATTCTGTAGGAAGTCTCATAACGATGTATTTGTTTTAGAGCCACACTTCCAATAGGAACCAATCGTTCTTTATTGCCTTTTCCGGTGATCCGAACCAGACTAATTTCCGGATACAGATTGGATTTCCGCAGGCCAACCAGTTCAGAGACACGAAGCCCACTACTATAGAGTGTCTCCAGCATTGCTTTATTCCGTTCCCCTTCCGGCTTACTGAGATCAATTGCAGCTATGATCTGATTGATTTCTTCTACCGACAAAAAATCGGGCAATTTACGTCCTAGCTTTGGCCCTTCCAGCAATTCAGTAGGATCGTCTTTCACAATATTTTCGAGTAATAAATATTTGTAAAACGATTTGATTCCTGATAATATTCTGGCCTGACTTCTGGCACTCATTCCCAATTCATTGATCCACTTAACGAAACCTTGCAAATCTGACAATTGAATATTCCCAGGTGCCACCTGCAGGTTTTTATACTGGAGATACTGAAAAAACTTTTCGATGTCGTGTTCATAGGCCGAAACCGAATTGCCTGAAAGCGAACGCTCCAGTTGCAGGTAAGATCTGAATCCTTTGATGTAGGCTGGCCAACTCATCTCACAAAAATAACAAATCGATTGGTGAGGCTGAAGATTTTAAGCATATAAGTTGAGTAAAAGGAATAAAATGCTCAATTTAGCACTATTGAAATCTGTTTAATTGCCAACTATGAGAATTGTAATTATAAACGGTCCGAACTTAAACTTATTGGGAGTGCGTGAGCCTGAAATTTATGGTAACCAAACCTTCGATGCGTATTTTCAAAAATTGCAGCAGGCTTATCCTGAAATTGAGTTACTCGCTTTTCAATCAAATGTAGAAGGAGAACTCGTTAATTTGATCCAGTCTAATGGTTTCAATAGCGATGGAATAATTTTAAATGCCGGAGGATATACACATACCTCAATTGCTATAGCTGATGCAGTTGCCGCCATAAACACGCCTGTGATTGAAGTGCACTTATCAAATATTTTTGCCCGTGAACCTGAACGTCGGGTGTCATTGCTTTCCAAAAGTTGTAAAGGAATCATCAGCGGTTTGGGTATTCAGGTATATGAAATGGGATTGATTTCTTTGGCAGGAAAACTAAAGGCATAAAAAAAGCGGACCGTTTAGTGATCCGCTCTGTTATTTTTGATTGCACTGTTAATTCAACATAACAGGCATTACCAGCATCAGCACATTTTCATCGGGAGAAGCATCACCACCGGCAGGCGTTAAAATTCCTGCTCTGTTAGGAAGCGACAATTCCATGTTTATATCACTCGTTCCCATATTATTCAGCATATCTGATAAGAAACGGGCATTGAAAGCAATTTCCATATCCTGTCCGTTATAATCACAAGACAACCGTTCGTTAGCTTCATTGTTAAAATCAATATCTTCTGCCGAAATGGTCATTTCTGATCCGGCAAGTTTCAATTTTACCTGATGCGTAGTTTTATTGGAGAAGATAGAAACGCGTCGAATAGAATTTAAAAATGAATCGCGGGAGATGGTAAGTTTATTAGGATTGTCTAATGGAATTACTGCTTCATAATTCGGATATCTGCCATCGATCAACCGGCAAATCAGGTGGAAATTATCAAATGTAAAAAATGCATTAGCTTCATTATAATCAATTTTAACTTTCGATTTCTGACCGGCTAAAGCACTTTTTAATAATCCTAAAGGTTTGCGAGGTACAATAAACGAAGCTGATTTTGCTGAACGAATATCGGTACGACGGTAGCGCACTAAACGGTGAGCATCGGTAGCTACAAATGTGGTATTATCTATGTTCATCTGAAATAACACTCCAGACATAACAGGACGAAGCTCATCGGTACCAGTAGCAAAAATTGTTTTATTAATAGCTTCTAACAAAACTTCCGAAGGCATTTCAATAGAATTTGCCTGTTCAATAACCGGAATTTTTGGGAATTCTGCCCCATCCTGCCCTGCAAGCTTGAACTTACCATTTTCGGAACTGATTTCCATTTGGAAGTTCTTGTCATTAATTGTAAAAGTCAAAGGCTGTTCTGCAAAAGTCTTAAGTGTATCCAATAAAATTTTCGCAGGAACGGCAACAAGTCCTTTTTCTTTGGAAGTCACTTCCATTGAGGTCGTCATGGTAGTTTCCAGATCGGAAGCCGAAACATTAAGCTTCTCATTATCGATCTCGAAAAGAAAGTTCTCAAGAATTGGAAGAGGACTATTGGTGTTTAAAGCACCACTAACCGATTGAATATGACGCAATAAAAGCGTGCTGGAAACTATAAACTTCATGTTAACTATTTGATTATTAGTTATTTAATTAATTCTTAGAGACTTAGAGTATCAAATATGATGACAAATATAAATCTAAATATCCGAAATTCATGTCCTTTATTTTACAACGGTACTGTTAGTAAAATCAGGAATCCTTCTGAATAGTTTTTCAAATGAAAAATATTGAACAACAATCAGATTGGTATCACCTTCGAATCGGGCAGTCATTCGGTCGATATCATACACATAAGGTTGACCGGCTTCATTCGTTTTGTTTACGGTAGTTGAAGTCTGAGGTCTTCTCCACAACTCAATCGTTGTAGAAGTTCCATCATTTTTATTCAATGTAACAGTTCTGAAAGGCACCGTTGCTCTTATTGAATCACGTTGAACCTGATTCAGGCTTCTTTCCTCCATTTCATAATTCACAGAATTAAAGAATTGAAGATAGCTGATAATTTTATCCTGGTTTACATCAGAGATGGGGTTTCCACTTTCATCACTCATTTTGTAAGTTCCATTTCCATTATTTTCGATTGCATAAATGGCAGCTTCTCTTTCTCTATCTGTTACTTTAAGAGATTTCAGTTCACCATCGGCCAATCTGAATACTGTTTTAACACGCCAATCACTTTCCTTTACAATAAATCGGGGTGTCAAATACCCATCAAATCCGGGTATGTGAATTATAAACGGTGTGTCTGAATTTTCCAGATACATAAAGGTTCCCAATTGGTCCTGGGTTGGTCCGCCAACATAAATTGTTTTCAATAATCCTTCTGCTGTATAAACTTCAACCTTTATGCCTTTTGCAGCAATGGCTTTCATAACATTGTTGTAGGCATTTTTGCCAACGGGACTTCTAACTTCAAGACTTTTCAGAGTGGTGAGCAATGTTTTTACGGCATCCGGACGAGCATCGGTTTTACCATTTAAAGTCCACATATCAGGACTTTTTTTCTCCAGAGTAACCTGATTTCCGGTTTTGTCGGCCATAAATATTTTCACTACAGCCGAGGTATCTTTCACCGTAAAATCACGAAGCGTCTCATTAATGGTGCCTGATTGTTTTGAGTAAATCAGCCATCCTGCCAAAGCAGAAAGGACAACTACAACTAACAAAATAACAGTGTTTTTTTTCATCTTTAGATAATTAGATATCAGCTCGCATATTTCACTCTGCGACGATAAAATTTGAACAAGCCAAAAAGTGCAATAACCAGCACCGGTCCGGCAGTATTAACTACCTGCCAAAATAACAAATCGTTGTCAATTCTGTTTTTATCAAGCAATCTTAATTTCAATTCTTTTGAGCGGATTGCCATTAATCCTGAATCATCGCACAGGTAATCGATACAATTCAGCAGGAAATTTTTATTACCGAAAACTTGTCCGGTGTACCGGTCCATTCCTAAGGGAATTATTCCGTTGGTAGATTTTCGGACACCATTTTTAATTACATCACCATCCCCTATAACAATCATCCTTGTTTTCTCACTTTTTTCTTTGAAGGCAATTTCCGGATCACTTAAAATGGTTGCGGGTACACGATTTTTAAAATTAGAATCGAAAGTTCCTTCAAGCAATAATGCAAGAATTTTGTTAGGTTGATTATACTGACTAAGCTGGGGTTCTTCCTTCATCAGATCGAGCGTAACCCGGGCCGGTGTTGCAAAGATTCTGGAATACTTCGATGATACGAGTAATGGAGTTTTAATCACATCTGCGGAGCCTACAGGATCAACAGAACTAACGAAATCGAACCGGACTGCATTCAGATTATTTACGATTGGATGTTTACTTTCGGGAATTACAATTGGAAAATAATACCAGGGCATTGGACTGTATTGAGGTCTGTTGCCGACATAACCGGTAACTACAGGAATGGGTGCTGCCTGTAAATCGAGAACCAGATCATAATTAATCCGGGCACCATACCTGAAAAGCATATCATCCAGATTTATCTGGTTGGCGATGGCAACTGTTTCGGATGTTTTTTCCAGACTATCCATAGAAACTTTTGCTCCATCTACCAGCCAAAGAACCTTGCCACCTTGCATGATATATTGATCCAGGATAAACTTATCTTTTTCATCAAAAACCGAATCAGGAGCAGCAACAATTACGGCTTCATATGGTTTCAACGAATTCAATTTACCATCAATTCGTTTTCTTTCCACCAAATAAAACGACTGCAATTCCCGGCTGATATCGGCAACCCTTACTTCTGCGGCCTCACCCTGTCCTTCCAGAAATGCAATAGTTGTTGGCAATTTACTGGAAGCTTTTCTAATAGCATTTGCAAAACCATATTCAAGTGCCTGAATGGAATTATTCAGCATTTGTTCAGGAGATGCTCCTAACTGATCCTGTAGCAGCATCAGAGGAATTTCCTGTCCGAGATATGAAATTATCACTCCCGGAAATATAATTTGCTCTGAGGTTTCTTCCTTATTCTTTGCCTGCAAATTAGTTGGCTGAATACCTTTATCAACCAGTTGCTGGTATATTTTATTTCTTTCTTGCTGATCCGGATTTTCTGAAGGATTGATAAACTGATACTCCAGATTACCATTAGAATAAGCTCTTAATTCATCGAGCATTTCACGGGTTGCATTTTGCAACCGCTTGAAGGAAGGAGGAAAATCGCCATCAAGGTAAACTTTGACATAAATTATATCTTTCAGACCACCAACAAGTTCACGGGTTGAAGATGACAATGTGAATCGTTTTTCTGAAGTAAGATCAAATCGGGTAAAAACAAAAGATGACAAAACATTAATGACTACCAGTAAAAGCAATAACAATACAAGTCGGAATATATTCTGACTCTTCAGAGAGCGCTTACCGTTGCTAATATGTTTTTTTTCAGATGCCATCAGTTACCATTTTCTAGATTCAAGAATTGTTCTGGTAAGCATAATAAACAAACTTACGAGACTAATGAAATAAATGACATCCCGGGTATCAATAACTCCTCGGCTCATGGAAGAATAATGTGCATTAATGCCTAACTGATAGATCACATTGGCAATAGCACCTGACCCAAGTATAGCTGAAATAGAATCGAAACCTGCATACCAAAAAAAGCAAAGGAAAACAGCAATAATAAATGCGATTACCTGATTATCGGATACAGCAGAAGAGAACACTCCAATTGATACGAATCCGGCACCGAGAAAAAACAGACCGATATAAGAACCCCACATGGAGCCGGTATCAATATTTCCAGCAGGAGAACCTAAGGTATATACACTGAAAAAATAAATTAGGGTTGGCACTAATGAAAATAATACCAACACCACACCAGCCAAATATTTTGCCAATACTACCTGAAGTTCAGTCAATGGTCTTGTCAAAAGGATTTCAATTGTACCGGATTTCTTCTCTTCAGAAAACAATCGCATGGTAACAGCAGGAACCAAAAACATATAAACCCAGGGAGTAATTATGAATAACGGATCAATTGAAGCATACCCGGCATCAGGGATATTGAATTCTGTGCCTGGAAAGACCCAAACAAAAAGACTTATTGTAAGAAGAAAAACAATAATCACGATATACCCTATCAGGGAATTCAGGAAACTATTGATTTCTTTTACCAGCAATGAAAACATAAACATTTATTAAACGGAAACAAAAGTACAAATTGCGACCGGATTCTGTTGATTTTAATTAATATACATGTGCACAGATCGATATCTGTACTTAGTTGAACATATTCTTAAATATTGCGGATGTTGTTTAAACTCCAGGCTTCAGCTTTTGCATTAAATAATGGCTTGACTTTAGCCCAGGTAGATTTAAACAATTCGGATGCCTGATAATTTTGCAGAGATTTCTCGTCTTCCCAATAACTATAGGTAAAAACCAATCCCGGAACATTAATGTCTTCCAGCAGTTCAAGATGTGAACAACCATGGAAGTTTCTTATTTGTCCGGATACCAAATCAAATTCACCTTTAAATTGGGCAATTTGAGCAGGAACTATGGAAAGTTTTACTATTCTTATGATCATTTAAATTCAACTCTGATGGTATCGCCTCTTTTTAACCCGAATAAGGAAGATGCGCTTCCCTGATTGATGGCTAACTCTAAGTCATCGGCTTCATTGTATCGTGCCATTATATGTCCACGGGGTACATCAAAATAATATTCATCAATCTGTTTGATTGCATATTCTTTGGATCGGAATGTAATTTCAAAAGTACGGTTGGCAGCCATCTTTTCAATCAGCTCCCGTTTAATGTTGGTCACTACATTGCCAAAAGAATCTACATACACAATGCTGCCACGAATCAGATTCTCTTCAATAACCGGATTGAGCATAGTATTTTGATTAAACTCTACCAACTTCTCGCCCATGTCACTGACTTTCCCTCCTTTAGCTAAATATGCTGCTGATTCTCCAAGAGCTCTCGACTCAGGAACAACTCTATTACCCTTAGCATCAAGTACATAATAGATATCTTTAGGCACATCATTGAAAACCAAAGAGAAAAATCCATCATTAGCTCCAAGAAAATAATGGTTTTTATGTTTAAAGGCTATCATTTCCAATGTTCCGCTGAGAATTGAGGAAACACCGATAACATGAACCGTTCCTTCCGGAAACCGGTGCCAGGAATTTCTGAAAATAAATGCCCCGGTTATCCAATCGTATGACGTCAATTGATGCGTAATATCAACAATTGTGGCATTTGAACAATTGGTAAGAATATCACCTTTAATTGCTCCGGTAAAATAATCCTTCGTCCCCCAATCTGTTGTGAGCGTTATTACAGGCATTTTTGCTTGCTGAATATGGTCTGATTTATGATGGGTCAAAAATAAGGATAAATGTTCAACACCTTTTTACCTTACATTTTATAATTTTAGCCAATCTTATAAACAATCTAATCATTTAACTTTAACTTTTAAATCTCATTGAAAGAAATAGCAATCCCTGCCGGTCTTAATCCGGTCGATTTTTTTGGTGTAAACGACCTGCACCTCGAAATGATCCGAAAGAGTTTCCCAGCCTTAAAAATTGTGTCCAGAGGCACCGACATAAAGGTCTATGGCGATGATAATCAGATCGAAAGACTTCAGAAACTTCTAAATTCCATGATCCTTCGGTTCGAAGCCACCGGACATTTGGATGTTGACTTTGTATCAGGTTTGCTGGAAGGTGAAAAAGAGCAAAAAGTCATCACTGCTGAAACAGGAAAACCAGGAGAAGTATTAGTTTACGGGCAAAACGGTCTACTCATCAGAGCCCGAACTCCCGGACAGCAGCGATTAGTAACCTGCTGTGAAAAAAACGACATCACTTTTGCAATTGGACCAGCCGGAACCGGAAAAACCTATACTGCGGTTGCTTTGGCAGTCAGGGCATTAAAAAACAAAGAGATCCGAAGAATTATTCTTACACGTCCAGCTGTAGAAGCAGGAGAAAATCTGGGTTTCCTCCCTGGCGATTTGAAAGAAAAAATTGATCCATACCTGCGGCCTCTTTATGATGCTTTGTTCGATATGATTCCAGGTGAAAAACTAAAATCATTTATTGAAAATGGCATCATAGAAGTTGCACCATTGGCATTCATGAGAGGACGCACACTTGACCATGCCTATGTTATTCTCGATGAAGCCCAAAATGCGACACAAAGTCAGCTAAAAATGTTCCTTACCAGAATGGGACCATCTGCTAAAATGATAGTCACGGGTGACATTACACAAGTGGATCTGCCATCCAACCAACCATCCGGTTTGGTGCAGGGAATTGCCTTGCTTAATGGAATTAAAGGTATTGGTTTTGTAATGCTGGATGCCAAAGATGTTGTTCGCCACCGTTTGGTACGCGACATCATTGAAGCTTATGGCAAAGGGGAAACCAAACCACCTTCCAGAAAGAAAACTGATTCTCAGGAAAAAAATTAATTCAATCGGATCAATCGCTGCGTTACGGTTTGCAATTCTGTAGCCATACGAACCAGATAAACTCCTGATGGGAGAGTTCCAATGGAGAAATGGTGCTTTCCTTTAGCTTGTTTACTATCGGCAACTTCCATAATCAGATTCCCGATCAGATCATAAACTCCGATTTTGATTTGAGTATCGTACCCAAGTTTGTAATGTAAATCGGTAGAAGTATACGATGGATTTGGCATCAAATTAATATCAGTCAATGCAGGAATTTCGTTTAATGAAACAGTGCTGTTTACTGTTACTTCCTGTGCAACATAAGCTGTACAGACCCCATTAAACAACTCTAGCGTTACCGTGTAGGTTCCGGGTGCAGGAAACGTGTGTGCAACCACGGAAACGTTTGACGAATCTCCGTCGCCGAACAGCCATTTGTAAGAAGTAACCCCAGGAACAGAAGAAACAAAACTTACGGTTAATCCATTTGCACTATAGTTGAAACCCGGATTTGCAGGAGGAGTACCTTGTTGTGTCAATGTAATTGGAACAACTGCATAATTGTTGTTATCATTTGTTTCAAGGAAATTATTTTCCGGATCTGTATGAGAAATGATGAAATAATCGCCATTACAAATACCCGGAAAGTCTATTTGCTGACCTGATAATCCCTGACTGTAAATGTCTAAACTACCCACAAAAATACCCTGTTCATTTCCGCATCCACTCACACCTCCAAGTCCGGCATTTGCAAGATTGCTGCCAGTAACTACATTACCTAAGGTATCGAGACAATAACCGGGACTTCCGGAACAACTTCCTAAATTAATGAGACAGAAACTGATTTTAGAACCGTTTCCTGCCAAAGGCCAGGTTAAAGGATCAGAATTTGTTGTACCAACTCTTAAAGTATATGTAGCCCAATTATCAACGTGCATATGCCCATGAGTAGGGTGATAAGTCATGGTACCTGCCGCATGGTCGGTATACGACATAGTTTGTCCGTTTTTATGATAAACACGCTGTGTAATCAATTGGGTTGGATAGGAACCATCGGGGCACAAGGGTGTTGAACAACCAACAATTTGGGTATCACAATAGCATACATTTATTCCTCTTACTTCCAGTGGGCCATATCCAATATTTGGTGTCGCATTAGATAATGTCAGATATCCGGGATATTCGGTATGTTGTTGTTGAATGATCAGCGCACTTGCAGTCATATCAGGTAACAAATCGCAATCGGTAATTGTGGAATCGGGACAATAACAACCGGAGGCATTAGTTACACTGCAAACACCAGGAGGAAGTCCGGGATCAGGGGGTGGATTATTACCAAAATTGATAGCGGCAAAATTCAGGAACCCGGCATCAGATGGCACCTCATCCAGAATACAAATTTCCCACGTTCCGTTGGGGTTCATTCCATTATTAAAAATATTCAATGACTGATCGGGTATATAAGATCCTGTAAAAGGTGCGGCTCCGGATACAATCCATCCGCTGGTTCCATCTTCCTGCAAACAGGTACTAGTGAAATTATCGCCACTACCACCCGTATTGCTTACTAAAGTGATTATGGTATTATCAGGTGACCTGAGAAAAATTTTAAGATCAGCAGTGTAGGTGTGAGAAATGTCAAGGCATACACTGGTAAGTCCGAACCAGGAATCGATTTGTGCAGGTAATCCCGTAACGGTAAATGGGAAACATACCATCGTGTTGTTATCGGGGATGGTGCCTCCTGAGGGAGTGATAAAAGACTGGGATTTTGCTGAGGGGGCGATGCAAATTATCGCAATAAACAAGGCAAGGATAATTCTTAATTTCATATGTCAGGTGTTTATACCTTGTAAAGGTATAAAAAAGACAATACAAATTACCTTCCTCAAACGAGAAATTTCGAACAATGCAAAAAAGTGATAAAGGCTATACCTTTTTCACATTTACTGCAGTCATTCCTTTTTCTGACTCTTTCTCTTCGAAAGATACTTTGTCATTTTCCATGATAGATCTCTTGTCGAGCAGTCCGGTTGCATGTACAAAGATCTCTTTCTCAGATTCATCGAAACGGATAAATCCAAATCCTTTTCTACGATTGTAGAATTTAATGGTACCTGTGGGCATAAGCAATAATTGACTTGTGGTTGCCCAAATGTAAAATATATTTGACAAAAAACAAAAAAATTGCAATTTTTCCGACATACCAATGTGGTTCATAGCTAACAGAACCTGGTAAAATTGAATGTTTCTATTAAAAATAATGTACATTAGCACCCCAAGAAACCGATCTACTCAAATTCTCAAAAACCTTAAAAACCGGAAAATTAGATACTTATGGCTCAACAAGCGAGTGTAAACCAGGGGCATCCTAAGGGGCTCTATTTATTGTTCTTTACAGAGATGTGGGAGCGTTTCAGTTATTACGGAATGCGCGCCATTTTCATTCTGTTTATGACTAAGGCATTGTTTATGTCGGAAGCAGAATCTTCCAATATTTACGGAAGTGTTACCGGATTGGTGTACCTGACTCCCTTATTAGGAGGTTACATCGCAGATAAATTC
>CAUJFJ010000337.1 GCA_963169675.1 Bacteroidota bacterium | reverse complement strand
AGCTGAATGCAACCAGTGAAATGGCGCCATTAAGCTGGCCTGAATTCAGTTCGATGCATCCATTTGTGCCACTCGATCAGGCTGCAGGTTATCAGGAAATTATTGCTGATCTGGAACGTGATTTATGTGTTATCACCGGATTTGATGCGGTCTCTTTGCAACCTAATTCAGGTGCTCAGGGTGAATATGCCGGTTTGATGGTGATCAGAAATTATTTCCTCAGCAAAGGAGAAGGACATCGTGATATTTCATTGATTCCATCTTCTGCACATGGAACCAATCCTGCTTCAGCAGTTATGGCTGGAATGAAAGTGGTAGTTGTAAAGTGTGATGAAAAAGGAAATATTGACGTTGCCGATTTACGCGAAAAAGCAGAAAAGTATAGTAGTCAGCTGGCATGTCTGATGGTTACATATCCATCGACACATGGTGTTTACGAATCTTCTATCAAAGAAATTACTAATATTATTCATCAGCACGGCGGACAGGTTTATATGGATGGTGCGAATATGAATGCTCAGGTTGGATTGACCAATCCGGGCATGATTGGTGCCGATGTTTGCCATTTAAATCTACATAAAACTTTTGCCATTCCTCATGGCGGAGGTGGTCCCGGAATGGGCCCAATTGGCGTTGCAAAACACCTTGCACCATTTTTACCCGGGCACCCTGTTGTTAAGTGTGGAGGATCGGCGAATACTACACCAGTCTCTGCAGCTCCATGGGGAAGTGCAAGTATATTACTTATCTCCTACGGATATATTAAGATGATGGGAAGAACCGGTCTTCGTGAAGCAACACAAATTGCAATTCTGAATGCCAATTATATCCGCAAAAAATTAGAACCTCATTACCCGATTCTTTATCAGGGTGAGAATGGTAATGTTGCTCACGAAATGATTCTTGATTGTCGCGCTTTCAAATTAAGTGCAGGCATTGAAGTAACCGATATTGCAAAACGATTAATGGATTATGGATTCCATGCTCCAACTGTTTCTTTTCCGGTAGCCGGAACCATCATGGTTGAACCAACCGAGAGTGAATCACAGGATGAACTGGATCGCTTCATTGATGCCATGATCAGTATTCGTCATGAAATTGCTGAGGTTGAATCGGGAGTAGCAGCAAAAGATAACAATGTACTTGTTAATGCTCCACATACTGCTGCAGAATTAACTGCTGATGATTGGAATTATCCTTATACCCGCCACAAAGCTGCATATCCATTACCTTATGTACAGCAAGCTAAATTTTGGCCTTCAGTGAAGCGTGTCGACAATGCATTTGGTGACAGAAATTTGGTTTGTACATGCCCTGATGTTGAAAGCTACGCCGAAGCGATTTAGGGAATGATAAATTTTAGATGATAAATGATAGAAGGAGATTCTGCTCAAAAAAAATGCAATAGACATCAGAATTAAGAATTAAGAATTAAGGAATTTGGAGTCTGTGTTGGGCTGCAAATTTCTTAATCCTTTTTCTTTTGTTGCAAGTCTACTTCAATATTCAATTCTTGCTACTCACTTTTCAATAAAAATATTTTGAGAACGAGAAACTTCCAGTTTTTGCAGTAACAAAATAAAACCTAAATGAAAATCGGAATCTTACAGGTGAGCAGAATACACACTGGTTTCCACACACCGATTTCCGTTAACTGATCACTGATCACTGATAACTGATAACAGATCACTGATAACTGTTCACTGATAACTGTCAAGGGTATTCTTTCGAAAGTGCTTCCGGTGTCCATTGCTTCAGGAAGTCGATTACTTTTTTCTCACTATATCCTTCACCTTCTTCCAGGTAGCCGGTGTTTTGAGTGTGAATGCGGTTGCCGCTTCCATCAAGAATAACAAAGACAGGAAATCCAAAACGTTGTGGTTTTCCAAGTCGGTTTAAAGATTCATTATTCTTATTTTCTTTGCTGTAATTCAGGTGTAAAACAATGTAATTAGCATTGATGATGGAATCAACGGATGCTGTTTCATGGCTCCATTTGTAGAAAAGCCGACACCATTTACACCAGTTGCCACCGACCTGAACTAGTACGTGTTTTCCTTTTGCATTTGCTTTAGCAACTGCTTCGTTGATTTCCAAAGCGCCATCTGCAAGCGGATTATAAACTTTGAATTCTTCGTTCTGGGCAAGTACATTCGTGCAAAGCAAAATTGTTACAAGGAGTGTAAGCAGGTGTTTCATATGAGCATAATTTTGGATGAGGATGCTAATTTGATGAATTGAAAGGTATTAAACAAACTATAATCTCATAAAAACAAAAAAAACAGGATTACGGTCCTGTTTTTCCGGCTTAGCCGGGGTTGGTTTTTGGAATATTTTAAGACTAATCTGGCAAATCAGTTGTTTCAATGACAGTTCAAATCTAAGAAACCATTTTAATGACTGAAACTAAACTTCGCTGAATGGGAAAAAATAGGATCTGGATGGGAAAATCAGAGAGGATAAAGTACTGGTGCCATAATAATAATGACCACAATGAGTAGAATCGTGATAAGGCTGCCTGTTTTCACAAAATCCCGGAATTTATAGCCTCCCGGTCCATATACTAAAATGCAACTGGGTTCAAAAGGGGTGATCATGGATACAGATGCAGAGAGCATCACTGTTAAAGCAAATGTTATCGGATTAACCTGCATGGTTTCGGCTGCTTCCAAAGCGACCGGAAGAACAACCATGGCAGCAGCGGCATTCGACATAGGTTGTGTAAGGAATACAGTTAAAAGCGAAAAGGCTGCCATAACAGCTATTGGTCCCATGCCACCGAAAAAAGAAATAATATGATCGGCAAGAAAGGTTGCTGTACCGGTTTTCTCCATCGCAATTCCAAATGAAGTCATCCCACCAATCAGTACCAGTAAGTTCCATTCAATTTTCTGATATGCTTCTTCGGTTTTTATACATTTAAATGCTACACAGAGAAAGGCTGCAAGCATAAATGCAATGGACAAGGGAATGATTTCAAATGTACCCAAAACAAGTGCTCCGGCAAAGAAACAGAAAGTTAACAATGCATTTCTTTTGTTTTTAGGTGCTGCAAAATTGTATTCCTGTAAAACGGTGAAATCGCCTCGTTTACGACGATATTCAATGTTAACTGCAGGTCCTTGAATAAGTAATCTGTCGCCGATTTTAATTTCGGTATCTCCAATTTTATCTGATAATGTCTGACCTTCCCGATTGATGGCCATGACAAGTAAACCGAAGCGCCGTTTGAACTGAGCTTCTCTGATAGTTTGTCCAAGAAAGTCGTTGGTAGGAGTAACAAAAATTTCCACAATTTTAATATCCTCCGTGATCATATCTCCGGGCGCTAAAGCCTCTGAGTATATATCGAGTCCAAGAGATTGTTTCAGTCTGAGCAAATCTTCAATGTTCCCTTCCAGCAATAAAATATCATTAGCTTCAATGGCAGAATATCCATTAGCCATCATATTTTGCTTGTCGCGGATAATGTTAAGAATTTTAAATCCTGAAGTGCTCAAAAGGGTGTCTCTCACCTTTTGATTAACCATCACAGAATTTGGTTTCACCAGTACTTCAGTAAAATAGTGTTTCTGTTCCAGTTCTTTCACCATGTTTACTTCCTTTTTACCCGGAAGTAACCGAACGCCGATGGTTGCCATAAAAGCAATGCCCAACACCATCATAACGAACCCGATTAAGGTGAAGTCGAACATACCAAAAGTAGCATATCCGTTTTTTCCAAGATAAGCATTTACGGCAATGTTGGTTGATGTACCAATCACAGTACAGGTGCCACCCAGAATTGAGGCGAATGCAACCGGCATTAATATTTTTGAAGGACTGATCCGAAGTTTTCTGCACATGCTCACCACAGGCGCCACATACATGGCAGTAACTGTTGTGTTATTCATGAATGCTGAAGTGATTCCCACAGTTGACATGATATAAGTGGGAAGCCATTTCAGACGTTTCTTAGGGATTTTAATAAACTTATCGCCGATAATTTCAAGAATGCCTGCTTTTTGCATGGCACCGCTGACAACGAAAATGGAAGCAAGCATAATGATAAAATCACTTCCAAAGCCTTTAAATGCTTCACTGGGAGTGAGAATGCCTAAAGAAGTTAAAACAATTAAAAGGCCAACGGTAATAAGGTCTACTGAAAATTTTTCAGTAGCAAACAATATGATTGCTACAATCAGTAATCCTAAAACCAGAGCTATTTCCATTCAATCCCTTTTTCCAGCTAGCGAAATAACGAAGAAATTTTCATTTTTTCATGTCTTTTGAATGGCAATGTTTTTTTAAGTATTCCTATAAGAGAATGTAGTGTATTGAAATTCACTTATAATAACAGTTCTCGTGATGCTGGAAAAAACAAAAGCAGCTGTTTTTGAACAGCTGCTTTTGTTTTTTAAATTTAAGTTAAATAATGTTATTCAATTACCAGGCGCGATTTTTCGCTCCGGCCGGCATCTGAAATTTCAACAATATAAACTCCAGGCTGAATTCCGGCAAGAGGCAGTACATGAGTTGCAATGCCTTCGCTTGAATTAACCAATTGATCATATACCAGTTGACCGGTAATGCTCATGATCCGGATTGAAGTTGCAGTGTTGGAGCTCATAAATTCCAAGGTAACTGATTCTCTGGCAGGATTTGGGTAAATATTCAATCCATTTATTGTGGTTGAAGTAAATTGTCCTTCTCTGCAAGATGGTGTGTATGAAAGAACTCTTGGTGCGGAAGTGCCACAGGAATTAGATGCTGTAACTGAAATGTTTCCAGATCCTGTTCCCCAAAGAGCATTAATAGAATTGGTTCCATTTCCATTGATGATTGTACCATTCGATAATGTCCAGTTATAAGATGAGGCACCCGCAACTGGTGAAATTGAAAGATTTACTACCGAGTTGTTGCACCACGAAACAGGTGAAGAGAAAATAGTTCCTGGTTTTGCCGGAATCAAGCTGGTTACAGATTTGCAACGGTCTGCACTGGAATTACATGCATTATTTGCCGTCACACAAAGGCTTTGGTTTCCGCTATAACCAAGAGGGAAGGTAACTGTAACAGAAGTTGAAGCAGTTGTATAAGGTGAAGGATTTCCGTCGATTAATGTACCTGCAGCCGGGAAACTCCAGGTGTAAGAAGTTGCTCCGGCAACTGCTGCAATACTATAAACCTCTATTCCGCCACCACATGCACTTGATGCACCAGCAATGGTATTTGGTTTAGCCGGTGAAGCAGTAATGGTCAGGCAACGAGCAGGTGATGCAGATTGAGCACCGCAAGCTAATGAAGCAGTTACACATAGTGTACCTGTAGTGTAAGCAGGGAAGGTAACGTCTACTATATTGCCTGCAATGTTTTGAGGTGTGATGGTAGCACCGGGTTCAGAGAATGTCCAGGTGAATAATTGTGCTCCTGCAGGAACATTAACAGAATAGGTTTGAGTGCTTCCTGGACATGCAGTAGTACCTCCCGCGATTGGGGAAGGAGTACTAACTAATCCACGAACCCAGAAACAGTTGTTGTTCGTTTGTCCGCAGCCGTTAGAGCCGTTTACACAAATATTGAAACCGGAGCTTCCTGTTTGCAATGCTCCGAATTGAACATACACCTGATTGAGGACAGTCTGGAATGGGCCTGTAGACCATGGACCACTGCTTGAGGTAGAGAATTCAGCTCCTGCAGGTCCTGACCAGTTGTAGCGGATATTTTGACCGGTAACTAATCTTGCAGTAAACAAAAATACTTCTGATGAACAGGCAGCAGCAGGAGCTGTTAGTATTTTAATAGTGTTTTGAGGTCCGGCAGTACTTACCAGCACTTCAGCAGAACCGGTAGCAGTTCCATTCGGACAAACGTTATCTGCAACGTAAGTAATGGTATAGGTAGTAGTTGCAACAGGAGAAACAGAAACAGTTGCAGATGCAGTTAAAGAATTCTGAACAGGACCTCCATTAATTGAATAAAAGAAAGGTGCTGTTCCTGTGAAGTTGAGGTTAAGATTTGTTGATCCGCCGGAGCAGATACTTGCATTTCCGCTGATATCAGCTGTAACACTTCCTGGTGCGCAAGTATTGAGTAATTTAACCACCCAAATATCTTCACCACCTTTGTTATTGGTAACATCACCATCATTACTCGATGAGCTACCTGCCATGATAAATCCGTTTGTTATTTCAACAACACGGCCTCCCTGATCAAATCCGGTACCACCTAAAGTTTTTTGCCAGTCAAGTACACCTGCAGAAGTAAGTTTTACCATCCAGTAATCGCCGGCACCACCTTGAAATCCTGTAACATCACCATCAGTTGAATTGGTAAATCCTGAAGCAAGATAACCGCCGTCTGTAGTTTGAATGATTTGGCTTCCTCTATCAGTTGCTGTTCCACCTAAAGCATTTGTCCATTGAATTGCTCCTAAGTTATCAACTTTAACAATCCACATATCATTAACTCCATTGAATCCTGTAACATCTACATCATTCGATGCGGTATATCCAGTAATAATATATCCACCATCAGCAGTTTCAATTGCACCACGCATATCTTCGGCACCACTTCCTCCGTAATTGTTTTCCCATTCTATAGTACCAACGCTATCGGTTTTTACCAACCAGTAATCGAAGCCACCATTGTTAGCGGAAACATCTCCATTAGAGGAGTTACTAAGTGCAGAAAGAATATAGCCATCGTTTGAAGTTTGTTCAACGGTATAGCCTCGATCATCAGAGAAGCCGCCTAACATCTTTTGCCAGACAAGTGTGCCGTTTGCATCTAGTTTTACCAACCATGCATCACGAACTCCTTTAAGGCCGGAAACATCACCATTGTTGGAACGTGACCATCCGCTGCAAGCATATCCGCCATCAGCAGTTTGTGTGATATATCTGAATTCCTCTTCGCTGGTTCCTCCAAGTGACTGTTCCCATTCAATTGCACCGGCACTGCTGAGTTTTACTACCCAGCAATCTTTGTTGCCCTGATAGCCTGTAACATCACCATCAGATGACTCTGTCCATCCTGCAACAGCATAACCGCCATCAGCAGTTTGAATGACATGGTAAGCGATATCATCGGCACCTCCCCCAAGGGTTTTCTGCCATTGAATATTTCCAAGAACATCAGTTTTAACTACCCACCAATCAATACCTCCGTGATTGCCGGAAACATCACCATTGTTTGAAGTTGTACGACCGGCTATAATGTAGCCGCCATCTGCCGTAAGTTGAATTGAACCTCCATCATCATCGGCTGTTCCACCAAAAGTTTTTTGCCATTGTATGACAGGAGCCTGGGCATTTATTGAGCCAGCCAGGGCAAAGGCTAACAGAAATGAGAATAATTTTTTCATGAGTATTATTTTAGGGTTTGTTTTAGAAAAGTTTTTTGAAGGTACGGACTATTTTTTGTTCCTGCAAGTGGAGGCTTTGGAAAAATTAATTGAGAGTCTGCTTTCCCCCAAATTGCAGCTTTATTGATTTGATTTAAAAACTACCACAAATGGTTTTTAAACATTATAAAACATTGTAAAACAGCATCTTATGAACTTAAGATAACTTAGTTTAGGATTTAGCGAATTCGTTTAAATCTCTTATAAAGGAAGTTAATTTATGAAATAATAATCGAAAAAAATTGCATTAGAAAACCCATGGTGAAAAGAATAGCGCCGGTGATGAGGGCGTTTTTTCGTAAATCCGGATTTTGTATGAGGCGTTCAACTAATGGCCCGGCTATTTTATTATCAAGCCACAGTTTTATTTTTTTAAAATTGAATATAAATAGCATGTAGGCAAATGTGGCTATACCAAATACAAGGTAATACCGGATCATTTCATTTTGGGTAATAGGTTCTTCAGATGCTTTCATCCCTTTTACAATTCCCAAAATTGAAAATGTAAGGCCATAACCGAGTATAACAATCATGAAAATGACCACTGAAAATTTAGTAACAAATGCTTTTAACCCTCCTTGCATTCTTTTCAAAAAGCTATCCCCTAATAATTCAGGAGCAGCGAACCAGAATGAGAGAAACTGAAGTAATAGTCCAAAAGCATTAAGCCATTTCATAATAATGCAGGTTGTGGCCAAAGATAATAATGTTGCCTTTACCTGCAACACAAAAGCCGAATCATTTGATCCGGCTTTCATGTTAGAAATGACCTGCTGATTAAAAGGCAACCAGCAGGTAACACTCATATTTTAAAATTGGGCAGAGTGTGTGCGCTTCAATAACTAGCGCAAACATACAACATATTTGTCATTAAATTGTGACAAACTTCAATCCCAATTGTGTTTTTTGTAGAATTTAATTTATGATTTGTGTTTTATGTTAATTCCCAATAATGAGAATGACCCTGTTTTAGGAATGATACTGGCTCAAAGGAACTTCAAGTAACACCAATTCTGAATCTGTTTCCGCCTGAAAGGATATACTTGTGCTTCCGCATATGCCAATACCATCGCGAGCCAAAAGTAAGGTATCACGCACCTTCAACATGCCACTGATTAGAAAAGCGTAAACCCCATTTTCTTTTTTCCGAAGCTTATAATTTATATCTACTCCTTTTTCAATTTTGCTAAGATGTACCCATGCATCCTGGTAAACCGACATGCCTTGAATTTCCTCAGTAGGCGAAACAATAGTCTGGAAACAATTCAAGCGATCGTTTTCATGCAACGACATTTGTTCATATTTAGGAATAGCATTCATGATTTTTGGATACATCCAGATGTTTAAAAATTGCAGGTCTTTATCTGCGTTCCGATTCATTTCTGAATGACTGATTCCAGTGCCTGCACTTATAACCTGCACTTCACCCTGCGATACAATGCAGTTGTTTCCCGATTTATCTGTTTGCTCCAGTGAACCCGCCAGTGGAATGCAAATTATTTCCATGTTCTCATGAGGATGATTGCCAAATCCCTGTCCTCCTGCAACTATATCATCGTTTAACACACGCAATGCACCAAAGTTCATTCGGTCGGGATGGTAATATCCTGCGTAATTAAAGGTTTGATAGCTCTTAAGCCATCCATGGTCGGAACAATGCCTGCTTGATGATCGGTGTAAAAAATCGGTTGCCATAATTTTGTTTTTTGTGGTTAATTATATGGTTAACTGGTAAAAGTTTTGCTTTAAAATGCTTTATACAAAGAACTATGATTGCAGCGAAAATACTCTCAGCCAAAAGTATTTGAATCTTGAATGATGTGAATGTAACAGTTAAATGAATGCTATGTAAAATATTTGAGGGAGGGTTACTTTTTGGTGGTTAACACTTTTTTTAGATGGGTGAATTTTTTTTGCAAAAATATTTTTACCGTTCTGCAACTTTCGGATACAAAATGTATCAGACTTCCTTTATCCGAATTTGTTTCTTACCTTAGTTCCCGATTCAACAAATCAATCTTATGAAAAAACAATTACTTTGCATTTTACTTGTTTGCGCCAATGTTATTTCCTTACATGCGAATTACTGGACTCAAAAGGCAGATTTTGGCGGTGTACCACGAGCTGATGCTACCGGTTTTTCTATTGGAAATAAAGGTTACATCGGAACGGGGTATACCGGAACCTATTCAACTGATTGGTGGGAATATGACCGGGTTACCAATACCTGGACTCAAAAAGCGAATTATGGTGGCGCCGGAATTGTAGAGTCCGCTTCTTTTACCATTGGATCAAAAGGATATATTTTAGCTGCTCCATCTTCTGCTGATTTTTGGGAGTTTGATCCGGTTGCAAATACATGGACTCAAAAAGCGGTCTTTCCGGGTATGATAAGGCAGGCAGCTGTGGCATTTGCAATTGATGGAAGAGGATATGTTACTACAGGATCAGGATCGACTTTGCTGAATGATATGTGGGAGTACAATCCTTCTACAAATGCATGGCTAGGTAAATCTCCGCTACCCGGAGTAGGAAGAATGTATGCAACTGGTTTTGCTGTTGGTGGTAAAGGGTATGTAGGAACCGGCACTGCAGGTTTGAGTGGCCTGTTAAGTGAATTTTGGCAATATGATCCTGTTGCCGACAGCTGGTTGCAAAAAGCAAATTTTCCAGGTGGTCCACGCCAGGAAGCAAGCGGAATTGCCATTGGGAATTTTGGCTATCTGGGTTTAGGAAGTTCACAGGGAACTTATTTGTTTGATTGGTATCAGTACGATCCAACAAATGATATATGGACTCTTAAAGCACCATTTTTAGGCGGACCTACGGAAGAAGCTACCCAATTTGCTATTGGAACCAGTGGCTTTATTGGCACCGGCTATAATGGTATTGCCTCAGGTGTTATGAAAAAAGATTTTTGGGAATATCGCCCTGATTCTACTACATCAATAAGTGAAATTTCTGCATCAGAAGCTCAAATTATAATGAATGCTTCCAATGCTTCTTTAACAGTGAATTTTGAAAATATTTCCGGCCTGCCTGTAAACATACAATTGTTTGATGCTTCTGCTAAATTAGTTGCCGAATTTAAAAATGCCCAATTCCCATTGGTGATTTCAACTTCGGGATTGTCAGATGGCATTTATCTGGTCACTGCAAACAACATTAAGAGTAACATCTGGTCAAAAAAGATTCTGGTGAAGAATTTATAAAATGCATAATGCCGGCAGGAATTCAACTTTGAAATCCTGTCGGCTTTTCATAAACAGTAAATGGAAAGCCTTCCATATTGTAACAAACACCGTTTTTTTTCCAGCCCTTTTTCTCATAAAAATTTTCAAGATCAGTGCTGAGGTAAACATTCACAATGCCTGCGTTGGCTGCATCATTTAATACCCGTTGCATAAGCATCCCGGCAATATTTTGATTGCGAAAATTTTCTTCCACATACAAACAGGCAAGCCATGGAAATAAATCTTGCCTGCTGTTCAGATCATTGGTGATTAATGCTACACAACCAATAATTTCACCATTCAAAGTTGCCACATAAAATTCCGGAACTGCATCTGTTTTTTGGGATGCATTTAAAATCGCATCTTTATAAAATTCAAAATTGGTTTCACTCCCCCAGCATTTCCAAATATATTCAATGCCTTTTGAAAGTAAGTTATTATTTTCAGATAGACCAATGATATGTAACTGATCGCTGACCATGTTTTATTTTCTCAAATGTTGCATGATTTTAGATGCAAAGATAAATTCATCAACTTCGGGGTTCCCTGACTTTAGAATTTCCTGCTCATTACCACTCCACCATTTTTCTCCCTTATGGATGAAAAGAATATTGTCACCCATAGTAATTACGGAATTCATATCATGGGTGTTGATAATGGTGGTCATCTGAAATTCTTCTGTGATTTCCATGATCAATTCATCAATCACAATAGATGTTTTAGGGTCAAGTCCGCTATTGGGTTCATCGCAAAATAAATATTTCGGATTCATGGCAATTGCACGGGCAATGGCAACGCGCTTCTTCATACCACCACTAATTTCGGCCGGAAAAAGTTTATGAGAGGAGGGAAGGTTAACACGTTGGAGACAGAAATTTACACGGTCCGTTTTTTCCTGTTGACTTAAGTCTGATAACATTGTCAGCGGAAACATAACATTTTGCTCTACAGTCATCGAATCAAATAAGGCACTTCCCTGAAATAACATGCCTATTTCCTGTCGGATGGGTTTGCGTTCTTTGAAATTCATTTCAGAGAAATTTCTTCCATCATATTCAATTCTTCCTGAATCAACTTCAAACAAGCCTACCATGCACTTTACCAAAACGGTTTTACCTGATCCTGATCCGCCTATGATTAAATTGACTTTACCTTTTTCAAAACGATGAGAAACATTTTTTAAAATTTGCTTCTCCCCAAATCCTTTTGATACGTTTTTTACTTCTATCATATAAGGATAAGTTGTGTAATGATGTAATCGAAAATAAGAATTAAAACACTGCTGTAAACTACTGCACGTGTACTCGACTGGCCAACTTCTAAAGCACCACCATCGGTATAAAATCCCTGATATGACGAAATGGAAGTGATCAGATACGCGAAGACAACAGTTTTGATCATAGCAAAGGTGACATTAAAAGGCAGAAACTGATATTGAATGCCTTTTATATAATCAGTAGATGGAATCACACCAGATAATTCACCGGCAACCCAGCCTCCTGCAATTCCAACAAACATACTTATCAGAACCAAAAATGGAGCAATGAATATGGCAGCTATCATTTTTGGAAATACCAGATATCCGGATGAATTGATGCCCATAATTTCTAATGCATCAATTTGCTCGGTTACTCGCATGGTGCCAATTTCTGATGCAATTGAACTTCCGACTTTACCTGCCAGTACCAACATAATTATGGTTGGCGAAAATTCTATAATCATCGTATCACGGGCAACCAATCCAACGACATACAATGGTACCAGCGGATTTACCAGATTATATACTGTTTGAATGGTGATTACAGCACCCATGAATACCGAAATCAACGAAACAATTCCGAGGGAACTCACCCCAATTGATTCCATCTCTTCCAAAACCCTTCTCCGGTAAACTGAAAATTTTTCAGGCTTCCCAAACAGAGAAGCCATGAAAAGCCAATACCTACCTAAATGAAAAAATATTTTCATGGATGAATTATGTTGTTTCGGGGCATAAAATTAGTGATAATTCGCGTTACCTTTGTCTCAACATGATCCCAATGGCACCAAATTCTATTTTTAACACCTTTATTAAGGCTTCCCTCAAAATAATTGCTGTGTTGGTGTTAACTTCATTACTGTCAGGTTGTTTTGTCTTCAAAAAGAAGTGTGATTGCCCTTCTTTCGGTAAATCCCGAACTTCTAAAACTGCTGTTTCCTGAAATTATTGAAATCTTTTTAATGCATGATAAAAATCAACTCCGTTGTTAATGAATCTTAACTATTTTAGCGCTTTATTTGTAATGATTCTAAATAACTGACTGTATGCGAGGCGATTTTAAGAAGTTATCTGAGATAAAACTAGGTGAAAGTGCTGTTATTGAGAGCTTTACTGATGATACCATGAAACTAAAACTTTTGGAAATGGGATGCTTGCCTGGTGAAGTTGTAACCGTAACCCGCTTTGCTCCTTTTGGCGATCCCATGGCAATTGCTGTGGCCGATTCCATGCTAAGTCTCCGAATGTCAGAAGCCGCCAATGTTTTGGTTAGTGTCCGTTCCTAAACTTCATTTGTACAGTTCAGGAAATGATAAAACGTCTCAAAGTTTCACTTGTTGGTAATCCAAATTCCGGTAAATCAACTTTATTTAACCGTTTAACCGGTTTAAATCAAAAAATTGCCAATTTTCCTGGTGTAACTGTCGAAAAAAAGACCGGCAGCATGACTATTGGATCCAGCGATGGGTCTGATTATCATATTGATATAACAGATTTGCCGGGAACATATTCCTTATATCCTAAAACTCTTGAAGAACAAATTCCTTTTCAGGTTTTATGTGACCCAACCAATGAATCCCATCCCGATGTCACGGTAATTATAGCCGACGGTACCAACTTAAAGCGCAGCCTTTTTTTATGTTCTCAGATTGTAGATCTGAAATCGCCGGCGATTCTGGTGGTAAACATGATGGATCAGGTGACAAAAAGTGGTGTTGAAATTAATTTTATCCGTCTTTCCAAAGAGCTGGGCATACCGGTTATTCCTATGAATGCCCGTGATGGGGATGGAATCGATTTTCTAAAGAATGCTATCATTTCTAATATTTCGGTTCCGGAGAATGACTTCATTGATACTGCTTTATTTGCTCCGGAGGTTGTTCAGTCGATCCGACAATCTGTTAAGCTCAACAGTAATTATGTAGCATTTCAGATAGCTAACAATATTGATCAGATCAGTTTTTTCAATGACCGGCAGGAACGAAGAGCACAGATCAAGGAGATATTAAATCGCTACGGGTTCGATCACTCTATCATGCAGGCATCAGAAACATTGAAGCGCTATGAAGTGATTTCATTACTGGTGAAACAGGTTCTAAAGGCTAAGAATGCCATTCCTTCAAAAGAAAAAACATTCACCAGAAAGCTCGATAATTTATTGATGCACCGATTTTGGGGCTACTTCATTTTCCTGGCTATATTATTTGTCATTTTTCAGGCCGTTTTTGCCTGGGCAGCCTGGCCCATGGAAATGGTTGATCAGGCATTTACCTGGATGAGTATCAAAGTTCACGATGCTATCCCTGAAGGAGTGTTCAACGACTTGCTGGTAGAAGGTATTCTGGCAGGTTTAGGCGGAGTGGTGATTTTCATTCCTCAAATTGTGCTGTTGTTCACTTTCATCGCTATTCTGGAAGATACCGGTTACATGGCAAGAGTTAGTTTTATGATGGATAAACTGCTCAGGAGATTTGGATTAAACGGACGTTCTGTAATTCCTTTGATTAGTGGTGTTGCCTGTGCTGTACCTGCAATTTTATCGGCCCGCACTATTGCCAGTTGGAAAGAGCGGTTGATTACCATTTTGGTGACGCCGTTGATGAGTTGTTCGGCCAGGCTACCGGTTTATGCATTGCTAATATCTTTAGTTGTTCCGGATCACAAATATTTGGGAGTCATTGGCTTACAGGGCTTGGTGCTTTTTGCCCTCTATTTAATTGGGTTTATTGCAGCCATGGGATCAGCCTTACTGATGAAATTTATAGTGAAAGCTAAAGAGCGCTCCTATTTCATCATGGAAATCCCGGTTTACCGGATGCCCAGATGGAAAAACATTGGTTATACCATAGTTGAGAAAGTCAGGGTTTTTATATTTGAAGCAGGTAAAGTTATTGTTGCCATCTCCGTGGTTTTGTGGGTTTTGTCCTCATCTGGTCCAGGTGCAGCATTTAAAGATGTTAAAAGTCAACTCGAAACAGCCGATCCTGCTGATACTGAACTCCAAAATCATCTTGCTGCTGAGAAACTAAGGTTGTCATATGCAGGTATAACAGGAAGGGCAATTGAACCCATTATTGAACCATTGGGTTTTGATTGGAAAATAGGTATTGCATTGATTACCAGCTTTGCCGCCCGTGAAGTCTTCGTCGGTACCATGTCTACTATTTACAGTGTAGGAGGTAGTGATGAAGATATTGCAACTGTAAGGGAGAAAATGATGGCTGAAAAAAACGATAAAACGGGTCTTCCGCAATACAATTTAGCAGTTGGCTGGAGTTTGATGCTATTTTATGCATTTGCCATGCAATGTATGAGCACAATGGCAGTGGTAAGGCGTGAAACCGGCAGCTGGAAATGGCCCCTGATTCAATTTGCATTTATGGGAGTTTTGGCCTACATTTCGTCTTTCATAATCTATCGGATTTTAAGCTAATTTTACAGCCGTGAATATCTCTGATCTTGCAAGTGCATTTTCAAAATATGTGCCCTCCAAAGCACTCGATACGTGTGTGGACTGGATTGTGGATTATAAAATTGCTGTTCGTATTACCAAAAGCCGAAACAGCAAGTATGGCGATTACCGTCCTCCGGCAGAAGGTAAGGGTCACCGGATATCGGTAAATCATGACCTGAACAAATATGCGTTCCTGCTTACATTTACGCATGAAGTAGCGCATTTAATCACCTACAACAAACACAAATTCCGCATTGATCCACACGGCCGGGAATGGAAAGGTGAGTTTAAGAAACTCATGACACCGTTTTTACGGGAAGGTATTTTTCCCAAGGACCTTGTGATTGCAATTCAAAATTATCTCGATAATCCTGCTGCATCCAGCTGTTCCGATATTAATTTGATGCGGGCACTTGGAAAGTATGATAAGCGTGATGAACAATGGAAATTACTGGAAGAAATTGCTCTCAACACACCGTTCCGAATTCGTTCCGGACGTCAGTTCATCAAGGGTGAATTACTCAATAAAAATTTTTGCTGTACCTGTCTGAAAAGTAAACATAAGTACGTTATAAATCCCCTCACAGAAGTTCAACCACTGCAGCCGCAACACAAAAGCAGTGGTGGGTTGCGCTCCTGAAAAAACTAAATCAATGGCAATCACTGAAAATGCTGAAGCATTGCAAGTAGCAGAAATGGCTTCTACTCTGATCGGGTCAGAAATCATAAAGCAATCGAATGATATCAATGAAAAAATCCGGAAAGGAGAAAAAATTTATAATTTAACGATTGGTGATTTCGATCCGTCCATTTTCCCGATTCCAAATACTTTGCTTGAGGAGATTTTAGCTGCTTATAAACACGGACACACCAATTATCCAATGGCAAACGGTATGCCCGATTTGCGGAAGTCGGTGAGTGAATTTATCAAAAAGTTTCAGTTGCTCGATTATAGTGCCGATGAAATTTTAATTTCAGGAGGTTCCCGGCCACTTATTTACGCCATCTACAAAACATTGGTTGATCCGGGTGATAAAGTTGTCTTCCCCGTACCATCCTGGAATAACAACCACTATTGTCATTTATCTCAGGCAAAAGCTATCATGGTTGAAACTACTGCAGAAGCGAACTTTATGCCTACTGCAGCTCAATTAAAGCCATTCATCGCTGATGCCCGAATGCTTGCTCTTTGCAGTCCGTTAAATCCCACAGGAACAGTTTTCACCAGAGAAGCACTCGATGAAATTTGTCAGATGGTGATTGCAGAAAATATTCGCAGGGCGGGTAAGCAAAAGCCACTCTACATTCTCTACGATCAGGTTTATTCGGTTTTATGTTTTGGCGATACTAAACATATTGATCCGGTAAGTCTGTATCCTGAGTTAAGAGATTATACTGTTTGTGTGGATGGTATTTCAAAAGCATTTGCTGCAACCGGAGTCAGGGTAGGTTGGGCATTTGGTCCCGATTTTATCATGAGTAAAATGCGATCTATTTTATCGCATGTAGGAGCCTGGGCACCCAAGGCAGAACAGATTGCAACCGGCAAATTCTTACAGCAAGAGCATGAA
>CAUJFJ010000336.1 GCA_963169675.1 Bacteroidota bacterium | reverse complement strand
GTCACTTGCCACTAAAGTGCAGTCGCATCTTTCTACTCAGAATCAAAAAATCAGCACCCTTCGACTCCGCTCAGGGCAAGCATCAGCACCCTTCGACTCCGCTCAGGGCAAGAATCATCAAACCACCAAATCAAATCATTCCTGCAACACTCCCAAACTATCAAGTTCTTCGGGTGTAACTGATGGTGGGATTATATTTTTTCGGATTTTGTAGGCCACGAAATCGCCGGCTTTTTTTGCTGCTGCTTCACTATAAAATCCATTATTCCCCATTACAGCAGGCACATTGGGCTGATGAATATAAAGACTGCCATTAAGTTTAATATTGTATCCCCAACCTCTGATGCCGTTGTGATCGAGTGAGTCTACTTTAAATATCTGGACCTCGACTACAGCATCTTCATAGGGATTAGGTTGGATATTTTCTTCTTCCGTATCAACTGCTGCTTCGTCGGTTTCTTTGGTGCTGCTTTTACAACCCAACTGCGTAAGCAAAGCAATTGAAAAAAAGAGAGCAACTAAATAATGGAGATTGAATGGGCGCGTGGAGTGTGGTGTTTGTTTCATATAATTAACATTCTGATAACTGTTGATTTGCATTATCAGCATCAAATATACAAAATTCTCACATTATCCCATTACTGTTTCTAAAATTCGGTGCGACCTGATTGTTGCACCATGTGTTTGATGCATTTCGAAGTATGCTACAAGTGCTGCCAGTAATTGCTTCGACAATACTGAAGGGATCGGTATGGTATGAAAATGTTCGAAATCGGTTTGCATAAGATCATAGAACAAAGCTGTTACATCGGGCAGCAGGTAATCGGTGTGCAACGGAATGGAATCCCGGAATAACCCTTCACGCAAATCGAGTACACTCACGCCACGAATACAGGTTCCATGCGGATAACTACCCAGATGACGAGTCAGCTGTGTCATGAAAAACAGGTGGAAACGCGAACAGTTTTCCCGACTCAAATCGAGAATCTGAATGCCACTATCCATGAAGTGAAACAACGACGGATTAGGCTCTTCTTCTTTAATGGAACGATAAATAACTTCAGCAATAAAAATGGCGATGGAGCTTTTAATAACATTCTCCGGAATCCCCGAAAAGGGAGGCGATAAATGGATCTCGGTAATCCGATACATGGTTTGCCCCGGCTTTCCCGATGCAACCACCTCTACCAGTGATAATGGTTGAAAAAGTGAACTTTTAAACCTGCTGTTTTTTGTGCGAACACCACTGACAATAAACGAACACAATCCGGATGTTTCCGTGTAAATTTTAACTACCAGACTCGATTCACTGTAGTTGGTAGTATGTAAAACAATGCCACGTGATTTAATTTGCATCGTTCAGAAAAAAAATCAATTGATGAAAAGTAATTTCGTAACGCAGGTATTCTCCCCTTCTTCATCCGTACTGAATACCAAATATACTCCCGTGTGTGCCTTCTCACCTTTGAAATTTTTTCCATACCACAAAGCCTGAGTACCATTCGATTTGGTTTCGAAAATGAGATTGCCGCTGACATCGGTAATTTTTACACTTCCATTGGGCACCAGTCCTTTTATTGCAATAGGTCCAGTGTAATCGGGACGAACCGGATTCGGATATGCAAGAACATCCGAACATCCTCCTGTGCCTGCAATCGCATCGCCTTTATAAGAAATCACTCCTCTGTTGGTGCCGAAATATATGACTCCTGTTTCCTGATCAATTGCAATTGAAAGGATATAATTCGATAATAATGGCGAATTGATCTCATTAAAATTCAAGATCTGTTCAGTCCCATCCGGTGACATCAAAAACACACCTCCCGATTCCGTTCCAATCCATTTACGGTTGGCTCCATCGACTGCTATGGCTGTTACAACTTCCGATTCAAGTAAATACTGATTGATTCCATCCTGCTTGATTAAAATCTGTTGTGCATCAAAATTAGTCGAAGTAAGAACTGCCGATGGTGAATAAATTACAGCAACACCCTTACCGGTTCCTAACCAGATTTCATTCTCGAGATCTTCTGTTATTGCACGGATATCGGTGCTGGGTAAATTTCCTGACCCTATTCCCGACGAGATAAATCTTGCCTTGTCATCAGTTGCATCTTCCAGCGTACCATTATCACTGAAAACAGCAATACCATTTCCAAGTGGTGCATTATTTCCAATTACATTGATCCATTTTTGTCCGTATGAATCAACTGTCAGATCGCCAAACAACGGCGCTCCTGTAATTCCCGGAATAGAAAAAGCACGCCAGTTGCCTGCCGTAGTTCGTACGTTGACAGGTTTGGCAGCCAGTGAATTTAAAGCCCACAAATTATTATCGGAATCGAATCCCATTCCTACCACCTGACATTGCGTGGGATTTCCAATTCCAACCTGAAGTGTACTATTGGTATCGCGATATGAAGCAACTCCCACACCATTCAACATCTCGAGAATTCCCTGTCCTTTTGAACCAACATAAACATGATTTTTATTTCCCGGATCAATTGCTACCGACATCATATCGAAAAAATTTCCAATGTTGATAGCAGACCCCGGCATGGTTTTGTTGTTGTACGATTTCCAGTCACCATTATCATATTCTGAAAAATTTCCGGCAGCATAAGTATTGAACCAACCTGCTGTGCGGGTGGCATGCGTCATCCACAATTTTTTATCAACTACCTGTATAGCACTTACCAGATCAGATGCCGGTCCGTCAGGCATAATGAAGTCGTAACTCAAAGATGCAGTCATGCGCAACATACCGGAACCATTATCTGCAATCCATAATATTCCATCGGCATCATAAACAGCATCCCGAGGAGCTGCATCTGCATAAACTCCCGGATCAATATAAATAATGCGGTTGTAGTTGTTATCGTAAATACTCAGACTGTATGAATTGGTAACCAATAATCTTCCACCGGATGCTCGCACCGAAAAATGTTTGATGTTATCCTGAATAAATCCACCACCTGCAAGTGTCCAAGAAAATCCATCATAAAGATATACCTCATCATTCGAATTATTGTTCAAGGCTCCGGGCTTTGCATAATTCATGATTACCTGATTGTTGAAGACTTCGATCATGTTGCAATCTCCTGCATTGCCATTGTCGGGAAATGTAATGGTCCAGTTCGAAAAATCAATCAGATTGGGATTGGTAACGGAAGCACTGTAAACGCCATTTTCGGTGGCAGCAAAAATGAAATTGTTCCAGATAGCCACATCAAATACTTGTATTTCTGTTCCTAACGGTCCGATGATATACGTTTCTTTAATTTCACGACGATCCAGATCCAATGCTACTATTCCGAAACCACACGATAAATAGGCGATGTTATTGTAAAATTCGATTCCGTAAATACTTTTGTCGCCGGTTAGATTCTTACGTTTGATATCAGAAATATTGATGATTTTATTGTTGATGATTAAATCGATGTTGGCGTTGGTGTAAGCAATTACCAGACAACCATAAGTGGGATTGTAGGCAATGGTGCTGATAGTGATTTCGGATAAACCAGTAACTTTTGAAAGTGTTGCAATGCTGTTATCCTGTTTGTTGTAGTAAAAGAGTCCTTTTTCAGAAGCACAATAAACTTTAGTACCGGTATCGGCAATTTTCTTGGCTGAATTGTAAGGCAGATGCACCTTCCATTGACCAAGTGACTGATTTTGCGCCGATATGCCGGATGAAAGGAAGAATAAAAGACTAAAAATGTACAGGATTTGCTTCATAACCAGGTTGAATGTTGACAGGTAATACTAAGTAACTTCAAAAAGGGATAAATATTTTATGAAATATCTATAATATTGCTGCCCCGTAATAAGTTATCAGGAACAAATTTATACAATTTTCCGCAAACACTAATTAATTGATATTTAATTATTTATATTGAAAATAGCTGTCAATACCCGCTTATTACTTCCCGGTAAACTCGATGGCATGGGGTGGTTTGCCTGGCACACCCTTAGCCGGATGACAGCAAATCATCCCGAAACAGAATTTATTTTCTTCTTCGACCGCCCATGGTCGGATGAATTTGTCTTTGGAAAAAATGTTACTCCGGTGGCATTATTCCCTCAGGCGCGACATCCCTTTTTGTACTATTGGTGGTTTGAGCACTCCATTCCGGCAGCACTGAAAAAATACAAAGCCGATGTTTTTTATAGTCCCGATGGCTACCTGAGTCTTTCAACTAAGGTGCCTCAGGTGGGTGTAATTCACGATTTGAACTTTGAACATTATCCCGATGACCTGCCATTTCTTACGCGTTTGTATTACCGGTACTTTTTCCCCCGGTTTGCAAAAAAAGCAGCACGCATCATAACGGTCTCCGAATATTCGAAATCGGACCTGGTAAAATGTTATGATATCGCACCCGATAAAATTGATGTTGCATTCAATGGCGTGAACGATTTATACAAACCGGTATCAATCGAAACGCAACAACATATAAGGAATAAATCTACCAATGGCGCCCCCTATTTTATTTTTGTGGGGATGTTGCATCAGCGAAAAAATATTGCCAATCTACTGCGTGCATTCGAAAATTACCGGCAACGTCCCGGTGCAAATGCCAAACTTTTAATTGTTGGTCACCGTAAATGGTGGACAAACGAAATGGAGACCGTTTATACCGGCATGAAATACCGCGATGAAGTAGTATTCACAGGAAGGCAACCCATTGAAGAACTTGTTCTACTGGTTGGCTCTGCACTTGCAATGACTTATGTTTCTTATTTCGAAGGCTTCGGTGTTCCCATTGTAGAGGCCATGCGTTGCGGAGTGCCTGTAATTACTTCCGATGTAACATCCATGCCTGAAGTGAGTGGCGATGCGGCTATTTTAACCGATCCTTTCAATCCGGAATCAATTGCCGATGCTATGAATACCATTGCAACAAATGAAACATTAAGAAAGACACTTGCTGAAAAAGGTATTGAAAGAGCTAAACTATTTGACTGGGATAAAACTTCTGCTATTGTGTGGGATAAAATAATACAGGCCTCCGGGAAATAGTTGAACGGTTCTATATGACAGCTTACCGGAACAAATAAGCGGCAATGCGATCTGCAATGAGCTTACCTTTTTCTGAAATAATATATTTCGTTTCCTGCTGCAGCAGATCACCACTACTAACATATTCCGCTGACCTAAAAAGAAAATCATCCACAAATGATTCTCCAAAATTCGATTTAATTTCATTGGTATCGACTCCCCACATGGTGCGCAAGCCGGTCATCAGATATTCATTGTAACGATTTTCAATTGTCAGCAACTCCGATTCACCGGGCACCTCACCTTTGCGGATGGAAAGTATATAGGCAGCATTGGCAGCAATATTCCATTGCCTGCTAACTCCATTGTACGAATGTGCTGAAGGACCAATTCCTAAAAAATGCAAATTTTTCCAATACGAACTGTTATGCCGCGATATAAATCCGGGTTTTGCAAAATTAGAAATTTCATAATGCATGAACTCGTGTTTTTTTGCTGCATGCATGAGCATTTCAAAATGGGTTGCCGCCTCCTCTTCTTTAACAGGATCAATTTTTCCGTCACGTATCAATTTATCTAGCAGGGTGCGATTTTCGACAGTCAGACTGTACGCTGAAAGATGTTGTACCGGCAACGAAAAAGCCTGATCCATATTTGCCTGCCAGTCGCTTTCACTCATTCCCGGAACTCCATAAATGAGATCAATGGTTATGTTGTCAAATCCCGCAGCAGCGGCATTGGTAACTGCATCAATTGCCATGCGTGAATTATGCGCACGATTCATTAATTCAAGATGCGAATCAAAAAATGATTGCACCCCAATACTCAACCGGTTGATGGATGCTGCCTTTAAGGCAACTAATTTTTCCGGTGTTAAATCATCCGGATTAGCCTCCAGTGTAATCTCCGCATTCTTGCTTATTACAAAGTTCGCCCTGATAGCATCCATGATACGAACCAATTGTGAATCTTGAAGCAATGAAGGCGTTCCACCACCAAAATAAATGGTTTGTAATTCCGGACGGGAACCGTTTACATCTAAATAATTTTTGCGTAATTCTATCTCTTGAATCAGTGCGGCTACCAAATCTTCCATCTTATCATGATTCACCGAAAAATGAAAATCACAGTAAGAACATGCAGTACGGCAAAATGGAATATGAATGTAAATCGACACTACAACACAGGAATATAAACTGGTTTATTTAGGCAATACTATTCTGAATGTAGTACCTTTATTCATCTCGGAACTCTTCACAAAAATATGCCCACCGTGATACTCCTCAACAATTCGTTTCGAAAGCGATAGTCCCAGTCCCCACCCACGGCTTTTGGAGGTATAACCGGGCTTAAATACGGTTTTAAATTTCGATTTTGGAATTCCTTTTCCGGTATCGCAAATATCGATATATACAAATTGTTGCTGGTCGGTGATTGAAACAGTAATTGCTCCCTCGCCCTCCATCGCATCAACCGCATTCTTGAAAATATTTTCAAGAACCCATTCGAAAAGTGGAATATTCAATGGCGCATATAAATCATGATTCGAACCATTAGTCAACGAAAAATTAACCCGTGATGATGACCGGGAACGAATGTAATTCAGCGAATTTATAATCACCTCATTCACATTTTCTTTTTTCAATGATGGTGCAGAACCAATTTTTGAAAAACGCTCCGTGATAGTATTTAATCGCGCAATATCTTTTTCAATCTCATCCAGATGTCCGTCTGTATTGCCCTGCATTCTTAAATACTCAACCCAGGCCATAAGCGACGACAACGGTGTTCCCAATTGATGCGCAGTTTCTTTTGCCATTCCTACCCAAACCTGATTCTGTTCCGCTTTTCTGCTTGAACTGAATGCCAGATAAGATACCAGCAGGAATAAACTTATTACTGCAAGTTGAAAATAAGGATAGTAACGCAACTGGCGAATTAGTGATGAATCCCTATAGTAGATAAAATTTATTTCTCCTTCTTTACCAAAGCTAATTTGAATTGGTTGTTGCTCGGCACGCATTTCTTCAATCTGCGCTTTCAACCACGACTCATCCATCGATTTAACAGAATCGAGATTCTTAAAGGAATTGATCTGCCCTTTTGCATCGGTAAGAATCATCGGAATTGTATTGTTGCTTCTCAACACTTCGAGGGCAAAACTTACATCACCTGCCTCCACCTCAACTTCTGAAAGTTGCCGGACAGCACCCGCCCATAATTCTACATTCTTCTTTTCCTGAAGTGCCAGTTTCTCAACTAAAATGTTAGTGTACCAAAGCGAGGCAATACCTATCACCATTGCGGCAAGCAATAATGCAAGTTTCCATCGTTGTTTACGGGTATAAATATTCACAGTTAAAATTTACTACTGTTATTAAAAATTCAGTTTTCTATTAATTCAGATATTATTCGTCTTCATACTCTATTTGCAGCTCCTCCTGCTTTTTAGGCGGATTCGGTTTTGAAGGATCCTTCGCCGGTTTTGTTCCAAATTCTTCCTTCAATATACTCTTCAATGACTGCGTTTCCTTTTTTATCTCTGTGGTTATCTTTTGCTCCACACTCTTTCTGTCGATGGCAAACTTTGGATCACTTGCAGTCCCTTTCATGGTCAGAAATACCATCGGCCTTCCCAAACCATCATCCTCAATGGTTCCAAATTCGGTGTTTTGTGCCCTCACCTTCTTGCCAACGAGTTGCGAAAGGTACAACCGTAGTTTGTAATCGACAATATTATCGAAAGTATGCTCGCCGCTGGCTATTATATCCTGGGCGCTACTTTTTATTTCCATCATAGGTATGATGATTTTCCGGTTCCTGATTTCGATGGTGTTCGTCAAGGTCGAGAATTTAATAACCCTCAGATCAGCGCCCTTCATGAACCGCGAAAGTGCCAACATGGGCTCAAAATTAATCAATTCCCCGTTTTCTATGGTAATATCACTTTTGGCATAAATCGATTTCTCATTAATATTCAGTGACTTAGACCACACCGACCGAAACTGAACCTCAGCTTTTACAATTCCTTTAAGATTCTTATCGACGATTACTTCCTGCCCGAAGTTGCCCATCTCATAAAATAACCGGTTTATATCGAGCTGATTCAGCATGGCATCGTAATCAATTTTCAGACTGTCGGACGGACGGCTGTCAATTTGCCCTTTTAATCTAACCGACCCACCCACTGTATTGAAATCCAGCAACTTAGTCATCAAAACCTTATCCTGCAAAGCCAAACTTCCGGTCATGGCCTCGGCTTCAAACTTCCTGAATTTCAACTTCTTAACATTGATATCGAGTTGCAGCTTCAATTCTTTCGAAAAGTCGATCCGGTAAACGGTATCTGACACCGATTTTACCGATTTGTCGCGCTGCATCAGTTCATCGAGATCAATTTGATTGGAGGCCAGCGTTGCGGTGATATCGAGTTTTTGCTGTTCCAGAAATAACCAGGCAAACAAATTCCGGAAGGTGCCGCTTACAGTAAAGTCGCTGCTTCCTGCTTTACCCGAAACCTCATCCACCACCAAATCGTTGCCATCGAGGTGCAACATCCCGGCCAGACCGGAAAAAGAAACCGGCTTTTGCTTTAAACGGAAAGCCACCTGCTCGAAGCGGATATCGCCGGATGAACGGTAAGTAGTTTTTTCTCCTGCAATCCCTTTGAACTTTGCATCGACAAATAATTTACCACTAATTTCTTCTAACGTATCGGGCATAAAAAACCGACTCAATGCTTTTAAGTCAGCTTCCATAACTGCGGCAATATCGAGACGGGGCTTCGTGAAATTTTCAATTGCCACTGTTGCACGCACAGGCTTACCTTCCAGAGTTGCCGAAAAATTACTCAGCTGTAAAAATGATACCGGATTCGCAATGCTTTTACGATTGGTAAAATATCCGGTGCCATTCATATTTTTTAAATGATAGGGTGTCCCTTCGGGGTTCAGACTAACATTCATGCTTTTGAAATTAAAAATTACCAGCGGACTGTTTTTGTTGTCGTACTTCCCTTTTAAGGATCCACTGAACTCCATCTTACCATCATACTTATAACCTTTGGTATCGCCACGGAATTTTTCAGGTATCAATGAAAGCAATGCCGGTAAATTTGCTCCCGGACTTGTTATTTTCAGATCCAGATCAACATCTTTTTCATTATTCTGAATGGTGCCATCAATTTTCAGATCGAGTCCAGATAATTTAATTCCCGACTCCCGAAAAGTAAATAGTCCCTTATCGCTGTCGACATCAAGAGCAACCTTCAATTCGCAGGGGCGATCCGATAAATAGGTAACCTCATCAATTTTTACGGATGCATGCTCAAGATTTCCGGATGATGATAATGCATATTGTGCACTTCCAAAATTACCTTTCAGCATACCGGAAATAATCATAAAACTGATATCCTGTTTTTTGATTACATCATAATAAAGCACATCCACATTTTCAAAAACTACGTCTTCAAGTTCCAGACTTATTTTGCGGCTGGTGCCGGATGAATCCGTCTTCCAGATTTCATAATTGGTATTCCCATTTTCATCAACCTGTAAGTTGAGCGATGCATCGGAAAGCACAATTTTTTTTAATTTCAAATCATCACTGAAAATGCCGGCAAGATTAAATAGCAGCGATAATTTTTTAGCATTCAGAATAGTTCCTGTAGTTTCAAATCCGCGAGGTTCTTTGGCGCGAACATTTTCGAATGCCACCGAAGCGTATGGAAAATGCCTAAAAAACGAAAAGCTGATTTCTTCAACTTCAATTTCTGCTTTCAGGTTATTGTTCAGCGATTCCACCACAAGGTTGCGAACCTTGTCTTTGTAAATCCATGCCAGTAAAGTTCCTGTCAAAAACAATCCTGCAATAATGGCAATCAGCAGTAATGCTACTCTTTTCAACTTTTCCATATCAGGAATGCCATTCCGGGAACGGCTTAATCATTTATAATGCAAAAAAACTTTAAATATTGCCTTGTAAAGGAAACAATGCATTTATAATTTCAACAGAATTATCACCATAAAAAAAGCCCCCGGATTAACGGAGGCTTTCATTCAAATCTTACTGTTACTTAGCAAAACGTTTTGCTACTTCATCCCAGTTAATTACATTCCAGAATGCTGAAATATAATCGGGGCGGCGGTTCTGATAGTGCAGGTAATAAGCATGTTCCCATACATCTAATCCCAGAATTGGTGTTCCTTTCACCTCAGCAAGGTCCATTAATGGATTATCCTGGTTTGGTGTCGATGAAATTTCAAGCTTTCCGGCACTGTTTTTCGTTAACCAGGCCCATCCTGAACCAAAACGAGTGGCTCCGGCAGCTGCAAATTTGGTTTTAAAATCGTCAAGATTGCCGAAAGCAGCATTGATTGCATCTGCCAAAGCACCCGAAGGAGCCTGTGATGCATTGGGAGTCAATATGTTCCAAAATAAGGAGTGGTTGTAATGTCCACCACCATTATTGCGGACTGCCATCGGAAACTTGGAGATATTTGCACAAATTTCTTCAATGCTCATTTTTTCGGCTTCGGTGCCGGCAATCGCATTGTTCAAATTGGTTACATAGGCCTGATGGTGCTTGCCATGGTGAATTTCCATGGTGCGGGCATCAATATGAGGTTCAAGCGCGTTAAACGCGTAAGGTAGCTTTGGTAGTTCAAATGCCATGATTTAAAGGGGTTTAGACGTTATTTAGAGTGAAATGTACCTGCAAATGTAACAATATTGCCCCCGTTTGGTTTCACCATTTAGCCTCCCAAAAATATTTTTTTGAAAAAAATTTTTAACCTATTGGTTGTAATACATTTAATTCCTATATCTTTGCAGCTCAAATCTTATTCAAGCTTAATTATTTAAACCAACATCACAATGAAAAAAGTATTTGCTGTATTGGCTATCGTAGGAATGTTCTCATTCGTAGCGTGTGGCCCAAAGGCTGAAGAAAAAGCTGCTGAAGCTACTGAACAAGTTCAGGATGCTGCTGCTGATGCTGCTGCTGCAACTGAAGCTGCTGCTACTGAAGTAGCTGCTGCTGCTGATTCTACAGCTGCTGCTATCGTTGACTCTGCTGCTGCAGTTGTTGCTCAGTAATCAGTCACGGTTAAACGTAAAAAAACCCCTTTCAAAAGAAGGGGTTTTTTTTGTGCCTTTATTTTTTTTTACAAACATCCTGTTCTGCCACCATCAACAGGAATATTAATTCCGGTAATGTAAGATGCTGCCGGCGCAGCTAAAAACCCTACCGCAGCTGCAATTTCCGAAGGATCCGCAAATCTTCCCATGGGAATTTCTGCTGTCATTTCTTCTTCAATAGCCGTAAGTGCTTTACCGGTTTTTTCCGATTTCACATTTAACAGCGTCGATAATCGCAAAGTATTTGTTGCTCCCGGTAAAACATTATTTACTGTTATCCCAAAAGGTGCCACTTCCCCGGCAAGGGTCTTCGACCAGTTTGCAACGGCTGCACGAATAGTATTGGAAACACCCAACCCTTTTAAAGGTTGCTTTACGGATGTGGAAATAATGTTGATGATTCTGCCGAATTTTTCATTTTTCATTCCCGGCAAAAATGCCTGAGCCAAAATATGATTGCACACCAGATGCTGGCGAAAAGTAGCTTCGAAGTCTGCTGTTCTCGCATCCGCAATGGGTCCACCGGGAGGCCCGCCGGTATTGTTCACTAAAATATGAACCGATTGACCCTTATGTAAATAGGTGGTGACTGCTTTCAATAAACCATCCGGATCTGCAAAATCGGCTACCAGATAATCGTGTTGCTGCCCGTTTTCATCCGGTAGCGACGACCTCACCGCCATCAAGGCCGCTTCATTTCTTGCAACCAGTGTCACCGAAGCACCCATCGATGCCAGCTCATTGGCAATTGCCAACCCGATTCCCTGCGTACTTCCGCAAACAACCGCTCTTTTACCTGTTAAATTCATATTCATGCGGTAAAGATAAACAGCAGATGTTTTTATTTGTCCTTATTATTTTATTAATTTGTAGTGGTCGAATTAACTGACCGGCGCCAAATCCGGCATTTTCCAATAAGCAACATCTTAAAAATCAATTTACCATGATAACTCCCGCTTTTAACTTTAAAAAATGGATCGATGAAAACAGACATCTGCTGAAACCACCGGTAGGGAATCAGGTTGTGTACCAACCAAATCAGGATTTTATTGTAATGGTAGTGGGTGGACCAAACTCACGTAAAGATTATCACTTCAATGAAACTGAAGAATTCTTTTTTCAACTGGAAGGTGATGTGCAGGTTAAAATTATGGAAGACGGGAAACCGCGTACGATTGATATCCGTGAAGGCGATATTTTTTTATTGCCTCCGCGAACACCACACTCACCGCAACGTGGGCCTAATACCGTTGGGCTGGTTATGGAAGTGCAAAGACGTGCCGGAATGAAAGACCGCTTTCAATGGTACTGCGAAAAATGTAATCACCTGCTGTACGAAAACATACTTGATCTGAAAGATATTGTTAAGGAATTGCCGGTAGTGATGGATGCCTTCTATGCAAATGCAGATTTGAGAACATGCAAACAATGCGGTGCCGTTATGGAGCCTCCGAAAAAACTAGCTTAGTTCTTACTGCTGATCACCTGCTGCATTCGGATAAATCTGGTAATGCTTTTGTTTTACCAGTTCCATCATTTTAGCGCGGAGTTCTTTAATGTTTTCATTGTTGGCAGCAGATATAAAAACTGCAGGAGCATTTGCCTTTGCCATCCAGGAATTTTTCAATTCATCCAATGAAATATTTTCCTTCGTTCCGGGAGTAAGATCATCTTCTTCTTTCTGAACAAAACGATAAGCATCAATTTTATTGAATACCATCAGCACGGGCTTATCTGCTGCTTTTATGTCGGCGAGTGTCTGATTTACTACTGCTATCTGATCTTCAAAATTAGGATGCGATATATCTACAACATGTAACAAAATATCTGCTTCTCTCACTTCATCTAATGTTGAACGAAATGATTCTACCAGATTATGAGGCAGCTTGCGGATAAAACCCACGGTATCGGAAAGCAGAAATGGAATTGTTTCTAAAACTACTTTGCGAACAGTGGT
>CAUJFJ010000335.1 GCA_963169675.1 Bacteroidota bacterium | reverse complement strand
CTATTGGGTTTGTTTTCGCATTCCAGATTCTTCCTACAATCATTTTCTTTTCTGCTCTAACCAGTCTGTTATTCTATATGGGAATATTGCAGAAAATCGTTTACGGTCTAGCCTGGGTAATGAGTAAAACCATGAAGCTTTCCGGTGCAGAATCACTTGCTGCTGCCGCAAATATTTTTCTCGGCCAGACTGAAGCACCCTTAATGGTAAAGCCCTACATCAGCAACATGACCAGAAGTGAACTGATGTGTTTGATGACAGGTGGTATGGCAACAATAGCCGGAGGTGTTATGGCAGCTTATATCGGTTTTTTGGGTGGTGATGATCCGGAAATGCGTTTATTTTTTGCGACACACTTGCTGGCAGCTTCTGTAATGTCGGCACCGGCTGCTGTTATTGCAGCTAAAATTTTGATGCCACAGGATCAGAAGTTTGATGAGAAACTGGTGGTATCGAAAGAAAGAATTGGGAAAAATGTACTGGAAGCTATTTCCAATGGTACTACCGACGGACTCAAACTTGCAGTTAATGTGGGTGCCATGCTTTTGGTATTTATTGCCATGATAGCAATGGTGAATTTCATCCTGCAGGATGGTATTGGAAGTGTTACCGGATTAAATGAAATAATTGCCGCAGCAACTGGCGGGAAGTACAATGGTTTAACCATGCAGTTCCTCTTAGGCTATATATGTGCTCCTTTATCCTGGTTGATGGGAGTTTGTACTGAAGATATGGTGCTGGTAGGACAGCTCCTTGGGGAAAAGACTATCTTGAATGAGTTTGTTGCCTATACTACCCTGGGTAATCTTCAAAATGCAGGAGCATTTACTGAGCAAAAGTCCATTATAATAGCAACTTATATACTATGTGGATTTGCGAATTTTGCTTCCATTGGAATCCAAATAGGAGGAATTGGATCTTTGGCACCTGACAAAAGGACTGCGCTGTCTGAACTTGGTTTCCGGGCTCTATTAGGAGGTACCGTAGCATCCTTGCTGACAGCCGTTATTGTTGGGATGCTTATGTAATCTTCCTGCCTTTTATTACGCGGGTCATTTCAGAAAGCAAATCTTCGGGTACAAAAGGCTTCGAGACATAGGCATTAACACCTGATTCAAAACACTTTTTTATTTCCTCAGGAGTAGCATTGGCGGTCATAGCTATGATCGGAATATTCCCTTTGGAACCTTCCATCTGCCTTATCAAACCGGTAGCTTCGTATCCATCCATCTCGGGCATCTGAATATCCATCAATACCAGATCATAGGTGTTATCACGAACCTTTTCCACAGCAATAACTCCGTTATAGGCATGGTCGATTTTAATGTCTCCGATATACTCCTGCAAGGTATCTTCTGCAACAATTTTATTGAAGTCGTTATCTTCAACCAACAGTATGCTTATTCCTTTTAATCCGTCAGAAACATGACCGGAATCGGAGGCAACTTCAGTTTGGTGTGAATGATTGGCTAGTGCATAGGGTATCTGAAAGTAGAATCGGGTTCCAACGCCGGGTTTACTTTCCAGACCAATTTTGCCATCCTGCAATTCCACTAACTGTCGCGAGATGGAAAGTCCAAGCCCCGTGCCACCGTATTTGCGGCTGGTATCGGAATTAGCCTGGGTAAAACTTTCAAATATCGCACTTAACTTATCGGCAGCAATCCCGATTCCAGTATCGGATACACTGAATTCGACCAGACATGTGGTTGAATTTATGGACAAAGGCTTGGCGGAAATCTCAACAAATCCGGTTTCAGTAAACTTGATGGCATTTCCTACCAAATTGATCAGAACCTGAGCCAGTCTTGATGGATCTCCGGTGACATGAGCGGGTAAAGTTGGGTCAATCTTAATTTTAAGGTCAAGCTTCTTTTCTTCAGCTTTCATGCTGAGAATATTCCTGACATTGCCAATCACTTGTTCGGCACTAAATGCAATTGACTCAAACTGCATCTTTCCGGCTTCAATTTTGGAGATATCGAGGATATCATTTATAATAGACATCAACTGCTCGGAAGCAGCCTGAATCATCGAAACGTATTTGGTCTGCTGGTCATCGAGTTTCGATCGTAATAATAAATTGGTGATTCCAATTACGGAGTTCATGGGAGTCCTGATTTCATGACTCATATTAGCCAGGAATTGCTGTTTAAACCTTTCCGAAGTCCTTGCCTGTTCTTTTTCACGGAGAGCTTCATCCCGTTCCACGAAAGCCAGTGCCGCATTGCGGGATTCATCAATAGCCTTGATGGTTTTTTGAATTGTTGTTTCCAGGTCCTGAAAATCAATTGGTTTCGTTACAAAATCAAATGCGCCCCGGTTCATGGCACTTCGTATGTTTCCAATATCGGTATATGCCGAAATCACCAATGCTTTTCCTTTAAATGGTGTTTCCGGAATTTTCTCCAAAAACTGTAATCCATTCATTACAGGCATATTAATATCGGTCATCACCAATTCAATCTCAGGATGATTTTGAAGTTGTTCCAATGCCTGTTCACCGTTATTTGCAAAATAGAAGAAGAACTCTTTGGAAGAAATCAGTTTCCGGAATTTCTGCCGGATGAGCAATTCCATGTCGGGTTCATCATCGACAACCAACACGGTTCTAACGGAGGGGGTAGGGGTATTCAGGTTCATTATAATGCGGATCGGATATAATTAATTGAGCCACCAAATGTACTTCAGGTTGGGCTAAGGAAAAACTAATTTCAGGAAGAAATTATTGGACTGTTTGAATTAGTTAAAAAAAACGGGGCTGTTGAAAGTATCCTGGAGTTCTATTTATAAAATTGATAATCAGCAAATTAACATTCATCCAATTTTTGTTTAAAAGTCCACAATATTTTTTTTATAGTGCTGATTGTAAATTGAAAAAGATAATGTACCTTTGCCCTTCCCAAAAAATGGGGGTTTCGCAATTCGAAAAATTATTTAAAACCATATCATGCCTACAATTCAGCAATTGGTTCGTAAAGGGCGCTCCAAGCTCGAAGATAAAAGTAAGTCACCTGCACTGACATCCTGCCCACAGCGCAGAGGTGTTTGTACACGTGTTTATACTACTACACCAAAGAAGCCAAACTCAGCAATGCGTAAAGTTGCGAGGGTTCGTCTTACCAACAAATTTGAGGTAACGGCTTATATTCCTGGTGAGGGACATAATCTTCAGGAGCACTCCATCGTGTTAATCCGTGGCGGAAGGGTTAAAGATCTTCCGGGAGTACGTTACCACATCATTCGTGGATCTTTGGATACTTCAGGTGTTGAAGGTCGTAACCAACGTCGTTCAAAATACGGAACCAAGAAACCAAAAGCAGGTGCAGCTCCGGCAGCAAAAGGCAAGAAATAACAGCCATTAATAAAGCATTTCAATAAACATTGATAGTTCATTAAGTAAATGAGAAAGTCAAAACCCAAAAAACGAATTCTGCTTCCTGATCCGAAGTTCAACGATACAACAGTAACACGCTTTGTGAATAGTCTGATGTACGATGGTAAGAAGAGTACTGCATTCAAAACGTTTTATGACGCTATTGAATTAGTGGAAAACCGTACCAAAGAGAACGGATTGGAAACATTTAAGAAGGCATTGGGAAATGTTTGTCCTACAGTTGAGGTTAAAAGCCGCAGGGTAGGGGGAGCAACATTCCAGATTCCAAGTGAAATCAGATCTGATCGTAAGACGGCTCTTGGAATGAAATGGCTGATCATGTATTCCCGCAAGAGAAATGAGAAGTCAATGAAAGATAAATTAGCCGGTGAAATTATTTCAGCTTCCAAAGGTGAAGGTGCAGCGGTTAAGAAAAAAGATGATACTCACAGAATGGCAGAAGCTAACAAAGCATTCTCTCACTTCAGAGTTTAGTATATAAAATAGTATAAGCAGCGCATAGCAAACAAAATGGCACAAGAGATTAAAGATTTAAGATTCGTAAGGAATATAGGTATTGCCGCTCACATCGATGCTGGTAAGACTACTACTACTGAGCGTATTCTTTATTATACTGGTGTAAATCACAAAATAGGTGAGGTACACGACGGAGCAGCTACTATGGACTGGATGGTTCAGGAGCAAGAGCGTGGAATTACCATTACTTCTGCAGCAACTACCTGTTTCTGGAATTATCGTGATGAGAAATATAAAATCAACATCATTGATACTCCTGGTCACGTGGATTTTACCGTTGAGGTGAATCGTTCTTTACGTGTATTGGATGGTCTGGTGTTCCTTTTCTCTTCTGTAGATGGTGTTGAACCACAGTCTGAGACCAACTGGCGTCTTGCAAACAATTACAATGTTACCCGTTTGGGTTTCGTAAATAAAATGGACCGTGCCGGAGCCGATTTCTTAAATGTTGTAAAACAGGTAAGTGAAGTTCTTGGTGGTAATCCATTACCGCTTCAGCTTCCAATCGGTGCTGAAGAAAACTTTAAAGGTGTTGTTGATTTGATCAACAACCGTGGTATCGTTTGGAATGATGCTGATCAGGGAATGACCTTCACTGAAGTGCCTATTCCTGACGATATGAAAGAAGAAGTGAAAGAGTGGAGAGAGAAATTACTCGAAGCTATCGCTGAATTTGATGATCAGTTGATGGAGAAGTATTTCGCTGATTCTGAATCAATTACTGAAAGAGAAATTTTGGATGCATTGCGTAAAGCATGTGTTGCAAATAAAGTAGTTCCAATGTTATGTGGATCTGCATTTAAGAATAAAGGGGTACAGACAATGCTTGACATGGTGATGGAATTAATGCCTTCACCAATGGACAAAAACAACATCGTTGGAACTAACCCTGATACCGGAGAAGAAGTTACCCGTAAGCCTGATGTTAATGAGCCTTTCACAGCACTTGCATTTAAGATCGCAACAGATCCTTATGTAGGTCGTTTGGCTTATTTCCGTTGCTACAGTGGTAAACTGGAGTCAGGTTCTTATATCCTGAATACCCGTTCCGGTAATAAAGAGCGTATTTCCCGTATCTTCCAGATGCATGCCAATAAACAAAATCAGATTCCTTTTATCGAAGCTGGTGATATTGGTGCTGCTGTAGGTTTTAAGGATATCAAAACCGGAGATACTATGTGTGCTGAAAATGCACCAATCGTTCTCGAAGCAATGAATTTCCCTGAACCAGTAATCGGTTTGGCAATTGAAGCAAAAACTCAGGCCGACATGGATAAAATGGGTGTTGCTTTAGGAAAACTTTCTGAAGAGGATCCTACTTTCCGTGTGCGTACCGATGAAGATAGCGGACAAACTATCATCAGCGGAATGGGCGAGCTTCACCTTGAAATTATCGTGGATCGTATGAAACGCGAATTCAAAGTGGAAGTTAACCAGGGTGCACCTCAGGTAAATTACAAAGAAGCTATCAACGGTACTTTCGAACACCGTGAGGTTTATAAGAAGCAAACAGGTGGTCGCGGTAAGTTTGCCGATATCAAGTTTGTTGCTTCTCCGGTAGATGCCGATTTTGAACCAAATGATAAAAATGCCGGACTTCAATTCGTAAATGAAATCACCGGTGGTAATATCCCACGTGAATTTATCCCTTCAGTTGAAAAAGGATTTAAAGCAGCAATGGTGAATGGAGTATTAGCCGGATACCAGTTGCAGTCACTTAAAATCAGACTTATTGACGGTTCATACCAAAACGTTGACTACGATTCTTTATCGTTCGAGATTTGTGCACGTACTGCCTTCCGTGAAGCTCTTCCAAGCTGTAAGCCTGTATTGCTGGAGCCAATCATGAAACTGGAAGTAA
>CAUJFJ010000334.1 GCA_963169675.1 Bacteroidota bacterium | reverse complement strand
AATAAATATGAATAGCACTTTTAATTTTTCTGTCAAATAAATACAATGTAATACCAGAAATGAGTGCAATTATAAAAGGTACAAACAACAACAAATTCGGATTTTCGTAGGTATTCAATAGAATCAGACAGACGAATGTTATAAATGCCAGGCCAGCAATAAGTGAATCGGCATATTTCCAAACAACAAGGCTAAACAACACTATTGAAACTATAAATATAACATTCATGGAGTTGAAATCTGTTAAAATTCCAATTCCGGAAATGATAAATATTAATGCTAAATACAACAAGCAGTCGTCTATTCCCGATTTCCAATGTTTCTTTACTCTTATAAAGAAATTGAGAATAAAAATCAAACCACCGCCACACAATATCATAGCAAATCCGAGTGCAAATTGTTCAGAAAGCAATGCAGAAATGGTAAGCCCAATGAGTCCGGTTCCGGAAAGAACCAGAACAATGGTGAAAACAAAAAGTCCAATTCGTATAAAGAGATTTGGAGTATACAAATCAGCATTAAATATGGTGAAAACTTTTGCCTTTTGTTCAGCATCTATTAATTTGAGATGCTCGAGCTCATCAGCAAATTTCTTGACATCTGTCGACTCAATATGTTGTTTGTTATAGCTCATCTTAGTTAGCTTTGAAAAGTTTTTTATAATTAATAAAGAAATAAATAACTCCGGCACAGGAGAACGCGAAATAATAAAGTGCAGCCGCTCCACTATCAAGCCAGGTAAAGAAGGCTATTGTTACTGAGATGTATGCATAAACCACAGACATCAACAGAAAATAAAAAGACTTTTCGATTACCGCATATCTAAATAATAATCCACAGGCGGCAATCAATATTATAAAATACAAAAGCGGCAAAGCAAAATTTATCTGGGCGGTTAAAAGAGCTATTAGCAGCAGATTAAATCCAAAATTATAGAAAGTGAATGTAAAATGCTTCTTTAAATTTTTTGTTTTCAGATACCAACCTGCAAAAATGAGTAATATTGCTACTCCGATTGCAGTAAAAACCATTTCGGAACTGAATCCATCAACCATGGAAATGATATTGGGTGTTGCAATTAATCCTGCTAAAGAAATGAATGAAGTAATGCCAAGAGATAGTACTCCAATGTGATCGAAGCGAAAGGCGCTTATTAAAAACAGAATAGCAGGGATTAAGGTTGCAATTTCAAATGCATCACCAAATAGGTTATATTGAAACTGAAGATAGCCTTCGAGGGCCAAAAACAACAGACATCCTGAGAGCAGGATATAATCATAGGCAATATTAATCTGAATCACTTTGCCATAATCGAAGGGTCGTGCAAACCGAATGGCATAATAGAAGCAATATCCACAAGCTATTGCAATTGCGCCTATTAAAGCGGTATGTCCGATAGTATCAATGTTTTTGTAAATAAGAATACCAAGACCAGAAGTGAGTAAAATAACACCGAGGTACATAAGTGCCCGCAATTCCTGAAAAAGCGAGAATGGTCTGTTAAAATAATATTTCTTAATGGATGAACTGTGTTGACTGGTAAGAATACCATTTTCTTCTAACAGCCCTAAATATTTTTCTTTCATAGAATAACTCTAAATAATTTTCATGAAATTTAGGCAAAATAAAATTAAACCTTAACAATTATCAAATTACGATCTAAATGTCACTAAATCAACCACTTATTGCCGAGTACAAACATGAGATGGCTAATACCAGAAAAATATTAGCCTTAGTTCCAATGGATAAATACAGCTGGAAACCGCATGAAAAATCGATGTCACTTGGAGATCTTGCATCTCATTTGGCCGATATGCCAACATGGGTACATTTCACCATTAATTTTCCGGAACTCGATTTTGCAAAAAATTACACACCGCCAGCTAAATGTTCGTCCGGTGCTGAATTGCTTTCAAAAATGGATAAAAACTTTGAGGATGCCATCAAAGTACTGGAAAACACCACCGATGCCCAGATGTTTGAAAACTGGTCGCTTCGTAATGGAGATCAGGTTTTCTTTACTCTGCCGAAAATTGCAGTGTTACGAAGTTTTGTTTTCAGCCATAATATTCACCACCGTGCTCAGTTGGGAGTATATCTGAGAATGCTGGATATTCCATTACCAGGCATTTACGGTCCGAGTGCCGATGATAAAGGCATGTAATTTACAAACCTCTATAAATGCAAAAGGAAGCAGCCGTTAAATCCTACCGGAAATAAATCCGGGACGGCTGCTCCTTTCACAACTCACTTACCAGGAAAGTATCTTTATAAGGTTCCTCTTCGGGCCTGTTCTGCTTCAATTGATTCGAACAATGCCTGAAAATTTCCTTTTCCAAATGATTTAGCTCCTTTACGTTGAATGATTTCAAAAAATAAAGTGGGTCGATCTTCAACCGGTTTGGTGAATATCTGAAGCAGATAACCTTCTTCATCCCGATCCACCATAATACCAAGAGACTTCAACACCTTCATATCTTCTTCAATAATACCTACTCTATCGCCCACAGTATCATAGTAGGTTCCGGGTACATATAAAAATTCAACACCTCTTTTGCGCATCTCTGAAATTGTGAAAACAATATCATTGGTAGCTACAGCAATATGTTGGCAACCTGGGCCTTTGTAAAAATCCAGATATTCTTCAATCTGAGACTTCTTAATTCCAGCGGCAGGTTCATTTATTGGAAACTTAATGCGGCCATTTCCATTGGTCATCACCTTACTCATAAGAGCAGTGTATTGCGTGGAAATGTCTTTGTCATCGAAAGTAATAAGATTGGCAAAGCCCATTACGTCGGAATAAAATGCTGCCCACTGATTCATTGCTCCCAGCTCCACATTTCCAACCATGTGATCGATATATTCAAGGCCGGTGGAACCTGGATTATATTCAGATTGGTAAGGCTTATAACCGGGTAGAAATGCTCCATTGTAAGCTTTACGTTCAATAAACATGTGAATTGTTTCACCGTAAGTATGAATTCCTGAAATCACTACAGAACCAAACTCATCACTTTCAGTATAGGGAGCCACAAACGATTTTGCTCCACGCTTCACGGTTTCATTGTAGGCACTGGTTGCATCATCAACCCAAAGTGCAATAACTTTAATGCCATCACCATGCATTCTTATATGATGTGATATTTCACTATCCGGATCGAATGGAGTGGTTAAAACCAAGCGGATTTTGCCTTGCTGCAAAACGTAAGAAGTACGATCGCGGCAACCGGTTTCAAGACCTCTGTAAGCTACAGACTGAAATCCAAAGGCAGTTTTATAATAGTGTGCTGCCTGTTTTGCGTTCCCTACATACAACTCAACATAATCTGTTCCGTTTATAGGAAGGAAATCCTGTGCTTTTTCAAATACTTTTTCCCCTGAATAGGAATAATTTTTAACTGCTGTGAGATTATCCATTGCTTTATAGTACTAGACAATTAAATTGTCGGTTATTTATTTATGGAATATTTAATTTCAAATTTTTTCTGTTTCCAATTCCTGTGGCATCCACGACTTGTAGTAATCTTTTACTTCAATAGCCAAAGCTGCTTTAGTAACTTTCACAGGGCGGAACGGATCAATCATTACCGCAAGTTCATTGGTAGATTTTTTACCAATACTTCTTTCGATGGCACCCGGATGTGGTCCATGTGGAATCCCAGCAGGATGCAAGGTAATTTGTCCCTTGTGAATATTATTCCGGCTCATAAAATCACCATCCACATAATATAATAATTCATCGGAATCAATGTTGCTATGATGATATGGAGCAGGGATTGCGTCGGGATGATAATCATACAATCTTGGAACAAACGAACAAATCACAAAATTATGTCCCTGAAAGTTTTGGTGTATTGGAGGTGGCAAATGCACTCTTCCGGTAATAGGTTCAAAATTAAAAATCGAAAATGCATAAGGATAATTATATCCATCCCAGCCTATCACATCAAATGGATGCGTTCCATAAACATAGGGATAAATTAATCCTTTTTT
>CAUJFJ010000333.1 GCA_963169675.1 Bacteroidota bacterium | reverse complement strand
GAAAATGCTGTGGTAGGCAAAAATGTGATGGTTTACGATACCAAAAATTGTATCATCAATGTACCTAAAGAAAAATTAGTAGTGGTGCAGGGCCTCGATGATTATATCGTGGTTGAATCAGACAATACATTGCTGATTTGCCGTAAATCTGATGAGCAGCAAATTCGTCAGTTTGTGAATGATGTGAAACTCAATAAAGGGGAGAAGTTCGTTTAATTGATTTCAATTTCACGACTTCCTTAACCTTTCAATCGCCGGTAATTTACAAACCAGCTTTTGACTTTCATCTGGATAACTCCAAAGAAAGCTTCTTTGAAAATACCACTGCTCATTTTGGATTGTCCCTCCTGGCGATCGGTAAAAATAATGGGCACTTCGAAAATTTTATAACCTAATTTCCAGGTGGTGAATTTCATTTCAATCTGAAATGCATAACCCATAAATTTGATCTTATTCAGATTAATTGCTTCCAGTACTTCTCTGCGGTAACACTTAAATCCCGCTGTTGCATCCCGTACAGGCATTCGGGTAATCAAACGTACATAGGCCGAAGCATAATAGGACATGATAACTCTTCCCATAGGCCAGTTGACTACATTCACACCTTTGATATATCTGGAGCCAATTGCCAGGTCTGCCTTTTCTTTGATACATGCTTCCCGCAACCGGATTAAATCGGCAGGGTTGTGTGAGAAATCTGCATCCATTTCATAAATGAAAGCATAGGTTTTCTGCAATGCCCAGCGGAATCCATGAATGTAGGCAGTTCCTAATCCTAATTTTCCCGACCTTTCTTCCAGAAATAAGCGATCCGGAAATTCTTGCATGAGCTGTTTTACTATTGCAGCAGTGCCATCTTTGGAATTATCGTCGACAACCAAAATATGAAATGGAAGTGGCAGGGCAAAAACTGCCCGGGAGATAGCTTCAATATTCTCCTTTTCATTGTAAGTAGGGATAATTACAAGACTGTCCGACAACGATTTTCTATTTTTTCAGATGTTTTTTTAATGGATGGTAATTTCAATAATTACCACTTCAATAACCAGGCAAAAATCAAAGGTGCAACAATGGTTGCATCTGATTCCACAATAAACTTCGGAGTTTTGATATCAAGTTTTCCCCAGGTAATTTTTTCATTCGGAACGGCTCCTGAATAAGATCCATAACTGGTTGTTGAGTCAGAAATCTGACAGAAATAACTCCAGAAAGGAACGTCATGCATTTCCATATCCTGATACAGCATAGGTACCACACAAATAGGGAAATCACCTGCTATACCGCCACCAATCTGGAAGAAACCTACGCCTTTTCCACCTGAGTTTTTGGTATACCAGTCTGCCAGCCATGTCATGTACTCAATACCTGACTTCATAGTTGACGGTGAAAGCTCTTTCTTAATACAATAAGATGCAAAAATATTTCCCATGGTACTGTCTTCCCAGCCGGGAACAATTATCGGCAGATTACGCTCAGCGGCTGCAATCATCCATGAGTTTTTAGTATCAATTTCATAATGCTCTTTCATTACACCTGAAAGCAGCAATTTGTACATGTATTCATGAGGAAAATAACGTTCACCTTTATCGTTCGCATCTTTCCAGATTTTATAAATGTGTTTTTGGATGCGACGGAATGCTTCTTCTTCAGGAATGCAGGTATCTGTAACGCGATTGAAACCATGCTCTAGCAAATCCCATTCTTCCTGTGGACTCAGATCACGGTAATTTGGAACTCTTTTATAGTGGCTGTGAGCAACCAGATTCATGATATCTTCTTCCAGATTAGCACCTGTGCACGATATGATGTCAACTTTTCCCTGACGAATCATTTCGGCAAGTGAAATGCCTAATTCTGCAGTACTCATCGCACCGGCTAACGTAATCATCATTTTGCCACCTTCCAGCAAATGAGTTTCATAACCTTTAGCTGCATCCATCAAAGCGGCTGCATTAAAATGACGGTAGTGGTGTTCAATAAATTGTGAAACGGGTCCTCTGTTCATAACAATGTGATTTATAGAATGGCAAAGATACTAATATAGTGCAAGTTGACCAACCGTTAGCGGCAGTGTAATGCTTTGATAATCAGAAACTAGTTCTGAGTTGAATTTTAAAGACACCTTAAAAATGACATTTGATGCAATATCAATTCGTTTAAATGACCATCCTGAAATTTGTTTAATTCGGTAATATATTTACATTTACCACTCTTAACTAACTATTTCTTAACCTAACACTTATCATTAAAATTATGGACGCACAAAAAGTTGACATGTACCTGATGGCCAACGGCAAATTTTTCGAAGGAGCAACAATTCCAATGGTCAGGGATAATTTGATGAAACTCGATGATTCAAAATTTATTGTTTTGCAAACATTGAATCTGAAAGATCCTACTACAATTTTAATTGTTTCTCTTTTAGGAGGAAGTCTGGGAATCGATCGTTTTATGCTTGGTGACACTGGCCTGGGCATTGCTAAATTACTTACATGTTGTGGATTAGGAATCTGGGCTATTGTTGATTGGTTCATGGTAATGCCACGCACCCGCGAGCTGAATCTGCAAAAATTAAATTCGCTATTCATCTAATCGAATGAAAGGCGAACAATTTCGCATTTACACCATTTTCGGACTGCTCACTTCGGGCTCACTGATCTGGTTGATCTGGAATTTCCTGTTGCCCGGTGATACAGCATCTGTTTGCATGTTTCATCAGGCAACCGGATTGCCTTGCCCTTCTTGCGGGACAACAACATCTGTGCTGCATATTGTGAATGGAAATTTTAGTGATGCCTTCGAAAGGAATATCCTGGGTTTTCCTGCATTTATTGCTTTAGTAATATTAACATGTTGGCTGGGGTTTGATTTTATCTCGCGCAGGTCAACTTTTTTCAGTGCTTATCAAACATCCGAAAACTGGATCAAAAAACATCCTGTTGTGCTTGCCATGATGTTATCTTGTGTGGCTGTAAATTGGATTTTTTTAATTGCAAAACATGGCTGAGGTATCAACATTTGCATATCAACCCGATGATCACGAAAGTGAAAAAGCATCGAATGGTTATTTAATGTCACTGCTTGCCTTTATGGTGGGTTTACCGCTTCCCATTGTAAATCTCATCGCCACTTTAATATTTTATCTTGGTAACCGGAAATCGACTCACTTTGTGAGATGGCATTGTACCCAGGCACTGTTGTCACAGGTGACAGTTTTGGTGATGAACAGTATTGGATTTTCATGGACCATGAAAATAATTTTCACTGATCTTGAAATCAGCAATGATTATGTTGCTTATATGATTACTGTTTTTCTGTTCAATCTGACAGAAATAATTGCAACTATTTATGCAGCTCAGCAGGTCAGAAAAGGAAAGCACGTACACCTTTGGTTTTTTGGTACGGTAACCGATTTAATTGTCACCAAATAATGAAAGCACTGTTTCAATTATTGCTGATCGTAGGCTCTTTCTTTGCAATTTGGTTTGCATTGTCAAAAATTGATTTTACCGGAAGGTATGAGCTGGATACACTTTCGGAAAAGAATGAAAAAAAATTAGGTTCACTGATATGGGAAGCAATTGAAAGTTCGGAGGAAGTTATCCGAAAAGATTCCGTGAACTACATAGTTGAAACTATCACAGAGCGCATCTGCAAAGAGAATAAAATCGATTACAAAAAAGTAAAAGTTCATGTTATTGATAAAGATGAGGTGAATGCTTTTACTTTACCCGACAGGCATCTGGTTGTTTACAAGGGACTCATTACTTATTCAAAATCGCCGGAAGAAGTAGCAGGGGTGATAGCCCATGAACTTGCACACATGGAACTGAATCATGTGATGAAAAAACTGATTAAGGAAGTTGGTTTAAGCATGTTGTTTGCAATCGCAGGTGGTAACGGAAGCTTTGAAATTCTTACAGAGGTTGGTAAAACTTTATCGGGAACCGCATTCGATCGGGAACAGGAACGTGAAGCAGATATGAAAGCAATTGATTTGATGGCTCAAGCAGAAATAGATCCTGTTCACCTGGCAAATTTTTTGTTTCGGCTTTCAGCCAATGATTCTGATTATTCTGATGAGCTAGAATTAATCAGCACACACCCCGGATCCAAAGAAAGAGCTGCCCAGATTTTGACAGAAATAAAAGACAAAAAAATTACACCAAAATTATTTGAGTTTGGTGACTGGGAATTAATTCGTGATCCCGAATGGCAGGGGTATTAAAAGCTTATTTTTTCTTCAGCAATACTATGTAAACAGGTAAGTGATCACTGTACCCTTTCATGTAAATATCAAAGTCGAAAGTACGCAAAGGATATCCTCTGTATCTTCCTGATTTTTGCAACATAAATGGGCGATTAAATATTACCGCTTTTTGAAAGAAAAATCCTTTTTGTTCTTTTTTGAGTAACGGCTGTGTAAGTACAATCTGATCAAATAAATTCCATGCATCATTATAAGCCAGCGTGCCAATACCTTTTTTGTAATAGTTGGTCCATGGGTTGTACAATTCACCAGGATTCAGTTTGTCGATATCGCCTTTGGCATTAATTACATTGAGAACACTTGGACTCAATGGGTCGTCATTCAAATCACCCATCAACATAATTTTTGCTTCAGGATGAATTGAAATAATACTGTCCATTTTCGCTTTTGCTACTCCTGCAGCAAGGGCACGGCCTGGAGCAGATGCTTCTTCACCACCTCTGCGGGAAGGCCAGTGATTAACAAAGAAGTACATTGGTTCACCATTGAACAATCCATAAACCCACAACACATCACGTGTGGCATAAGGAGTTCCATCTGCGTTTTTTAAAGGAACATTCAAAGTACCTGATTCGAGAACTTTAAAATAGGTTGGATTGTAAAGAAGTCCTACATCAATTCCGCGTTGATCCGGAGAATTATAATGCACAACCTTGTAATTACGGTCCTTAATTTTGGGCATAGCACAAAGGTCTTCTAATACCCTGCGGTTTTCCACTTCGGCAACTCCTAATACAGCAACTCCATCGGGAGTATCATCCTTGCCCAAAAGAGAAAGGATATGGGATAAATTACGGAGTTTATCCTGATAGACTTCCGGGGTATACAATTTACTACTGGTTGGCAGCCATTCTTCATCATTAATTGTAGTGTCGTCTTCCGTGTCAAAAAGGTTTTCCAGATTGTAAAAACCTACACATGCTACCTTATATTGTTGTGTTTCAGTATCCTGAGCAACGCAAATATTTACGTAAAGTGCTGAAAATAAGAATAATACGATAAATTTCTTCATGGTTTTTGCATTA
>CAUJFJ010000332.1 GCA_963169675.1 Bacteroidota bacterium | reverse complement strand
AACCAATCCCCGGGAAAACTGCATGGTATTATCCATGTAACTACTGCTGAAAACAGCAGTGATATTAGAAAGTGGATCCGTATATTTTAATTTCGGATTGATATAGGCAGTTGTTGAATTCCCTCCTGACGAAGAAAATACTCCGGTGAATATGATCGGCGAAATTAACAGCAGCGCAATACTTCCGTACAACACCAGTTTCTTACGTGCTCCCGAAAAATAAAAGAGTAGTGGAATTGCAGCAAGTGAAACAAAGACCGACCCTCTGGAATAAGTAAAGAATATGGAAATAGTTACCAGTATCAGTAACACAAAACACAAAACCTGTTGATTCCTGGGAAGTCCTACCCGTTTCTGCAATGCGGCGCCCAGGATTACAAAAACAATAACGAGGAATAATGCCAGAAATACGGAATCACCAAATGTTCCTATTCCTGCTCCCATTTCACGACCACTTCCAAATCCTGTGGCAAGCACTCTGTAACTAACTTGCTTACCGCCAATTTCAAGATCGCTGGCACGAGGATACCAAAATGGAGAAAGGCCGAAATAATGCTGATAGAAAGTTACACCAACCTGCACCAGGGTTACTCCAATCATCATTTTAAAAATTTGCCGCACCGTTTTTTGATCCTGCTGTATAATTGCCAACACATAAAAAAGCGGAATGTATCTTAACAAGGTTCGTAATCCCATGAATGCCTGGAAAAAGGGCGCATTGTTGACAATTGTGATGATCACTGCATAAACAACAAAAAGAATCAGCAACTTATCTATTGAGGTTCCTGCAGGAATTTTTTTAAGCTGAATAAAACGTATAAGCAACAATCCGCCTAACAGATAAATAATAATTTCAACGGCAAATCGCAGGTAACCATAAATAGCATCCGACACCGGAAGGTACTTCAGAAAAAGCACTTCGAAAGGGACGAATGCAATCAGTAAAAATATAATCCAGGTAAATCGGAATTTCATTTTCTAGGTGAATCTTTCCAGGGCAAATCGGTTCCGAGGTAAGATTTTAATTTTTCCTTATCTATAAGATAATAATTTTCAATCCATTGCAGCTGGCCTGAGGTTAAATCCAGTGCTACTTCTTCCGATGCTTCATTGGCATTGGTGAACGCTTTTCCAGCCTTATATCCTGCTAATTTAAGTTTTTTTCTGATGTTATCACCAAACATCCGTGTGAATGGTCTGACAGTCCGTTTCATTTTCCGAAACATGGTATGAAGCTTGACATTTTTTGCTGCTACTGATGGATTATAAATACGGAAAGAAAAATCATTGAAATAACTTGCATCAATTTGAACAAACTCACATATACCGGCACAAAATGCTTTGGGATCAGATGCCAGATCTTCATAAAAAAGAACTTTAATTTTATCGCTTCCGAACATATCGACATATGGTTGCAAAAAGGAAAAATAAAGTCCCTGCTCCAAAGCACGTAAATGCTGCGGTGTGCTTTTCTCACTTCCTCCCTTTTGCATTTCAATATACTGACTGAAAGAAACTGCTGCATCCAATAAACCGTTCATACGTGCAAATTTATACCACGAACGAAGTCGGTCGATAGGTTCACGCAGTATAAAAAGAAAACGAACATCTGCTAAAGATTTCTTAATTGCCTGCGCCGATTCAATAGCATATAAATAGTCGGGTGTTGCTTCAAGTCGTATTGCATCATCATTTTTGCAATTAAACAGCGAATCAAATCCTGCACTTTTATCTGCACTACGTCCTGCTGCTAGTACCGGATAGGTATCATACCAGAAATAACGCGATTCCTTCATGGTGCACGGACAAATCTGAGGATGAAATTCCAGATAATTGAAGACCGAAGTAGTACCGCATTTGGTACTTCCTCCAAGAATCAGATATGAATGTTGTCTATTGCTGCTCATATCATTTCCCAAATGGCCAGTAATAAGTTCGTATGGAATAGGTCCGCTTGATATAAATCATACTCATCAGATTCCAACAAGCTAAAAACAACATGCCTGCAATCGCAGAGCCCATTAAACCCATGGAAGGAATTAAAAAGAAGCAGGCGATAATATTTATAGCAGCACTAATAAGCACAATATTTCGAAAGACATGCTGCTTGCCGGTCATGTTCAGAAAATGCCCAACAGATCCTGCAAACACATTAAACATTTGTCCAATCATGGTTACTACCAGCGCCTGTGTTCCAATTAAAAAGTCGGGACCAAATAATCCCATGAGCCACTCTCTGAAAACAATGATACCCGTGAAAATAGGTACTGAAGAAAAGAAAATCACCTTGGCAGTGTGTGATGTATAAACTGCCAGTCCCTGCATATCATTTTTAGCATACAACTGTGCAAATCGCGGTGCGGAAATACTGTTAATCGACATGAGTGCCAGTGATGAAAAAGTAGCGATCTTCAGGATCACCGAAAAAACTCCTACATCCGATTCAGTTGAGAATATTCCAAGCATAATGGTGTTGATCCATCCCGAAAGCAAAACAAGGCTACTCGACAATAACATCGGCAGACTACTACGTACCATCTCTGATTTTCGATATTCATCAGATGCAACCTGCGTATTTGATTTAATTTTTCGGAATATCATGGCACTGCTGCTGATTGCCAGAAAAGTTAAGCTCAACGCAAATGCAATATTCGGCATCCATTCATGTGTGGTAAAAATGGTTCCTATTCCAAGAATAACTGAACCATACAAAAAGTAACCTACATTCTGACTGTAAGCATACTCCTTATTCATGCGGAAACCACGATAACATTCCGAATTGACAAACCTTAATGTCATAGGTAAAACCGCAAATGAAATAACTTTGAAATAAGGTTCGAGCAATGGCTTTTTAAAAATGACATTCGCGAGAAATCCGGATGAGAAGAAAAGAATGACAGATAATAGAATTCCAAATGGAATAATAACCTGCAACGTTTTTAAATACACTTCCAATACACGATCCCACCGGCCACTCTGATAGTCCTGCGCAAAATGTCTTACAATAGCAGTATCCATTCCTAACCGACCTGCAACCGTAAACATCATAAGCACAGTTACCGAAAGTGTGTGTGCACCTAAAACTTCAGAACCATAAAAACGGGAGATTAAAAATATAAAAGCGTACCCGGCAATCATGCCACCAATACGAATGATAAAAGTTCCTGCACTGCCTTTCACTACTTCGCGAAAACCGGCATCACCGATATCTTTCTGAAATGCTGCCTTCGACTTTTTAAGTAATGATTTCATTCTGGAGAATAATACCTGAACTTGCAATTACCTCAGCTTCTAATCCGGCACTCCGGATCAATTGCAACATTAATTCCTGGATACTATGAAATGCGGATTTAACAAGTTGAGCTTATTGTAAACAACCTCAGCCCCTGTTCCTGCATCAATCATAGTACATCCTGCATTCAATGCTATTGCCTGTCCTGCTGCAGTATCCCACTCCATGGTAGGAGCCAGACGCGGGTATATATCTGCTGAACCTTCGGCAACCAGACAAATTTTTAAACTGCTTCCTTTCGAAACAAATTCAATGACCTTGTGCTTTTCTTTCAATTCAGCAATTAATGTTTCTGTTTCGGGTGATAAATGGGAACGACTGGCAACAACTGTAAAAGGCCGTGCATCTCCGGTTTGAGGCAACGCAACTGCAGAACTATTGAGTGCTTTGCTGATGGTATCAACATCTTTAAATTTATTCAGAACTTTCGCTGCCTGATCAACTTTAAAACTTCCTGAACCTGTGCTTCCATACCAAAGTGTATCAGGAACAGGAGCATAAATTACACCTGCAACAGCGGCACCATTTTCAATCAATGCAATGTTAACAGTGAATTCGCCATTTCGCTTTATAAATTCTTTGGTGCCATCCAACGGATCAACCATCCAGAATAAAGGCCAGTCTTTGCGTTCTTCAAAAGGAATATTCTTCCCTTCTTCACTCAAAACAGGAATTCTGGTTTCTTTCAAATGCGCCATAATCGACAAATGAGACTGGCGGTCGGCGATGGTCAACGGACTCTTGTCATCCTTTATTTCAACCTCATGAGGTCCATCGTAAACATCCATGATTGCAAGTCCTGCTTCTATGGAAGCCAGAATTGCCTGATGAAGAAGTGTGCCTTTATTCATGAATATAAAATCAAATAATCATTCCGGCACCTACCGTTTCATTTGTGGCTTCATCAATAAGAATTATACTGCCGGTGATTCGGTTCTTACGATAACTATCGAAAAATAATGGCAGCGTAGTACGAATCTGAATACGGGCAATATCATTCATCCCAATATTCTTATCGTTTTCCAATCGGTGCAAACTGTTAATATCGACTTTATACCTGATTTCTTTGATGATGCAGCGTGCATCTTTGCTGGTATGCTTAACTGCATATTTGCCATTTGCCATCATCGGCTTCTCGCTCATCCAGCAAATCATCATATCGATATCTTGCGAAACAGTTGGATTATTATTCTCGCGAACAATCATATCACCTCGCGAAATATCAACATCGGTATCCAAAGTCATAGTTACCGACATAGGAGAAAATGCCTCGTCAATAGTATCGGTAATATTTAATGCATGAAGTGGCAAAATGGATTTTATGCGTGAAGTAAATCCTGAAGGTAAAATTTTAACCATATCGCCAGGTTTAAAAACACCACTTGCAATACGACCTGCATAGCCTCTGAAATCGTGGAATTCAGTCGCCTGTGGGCGGATGACATACTGCACAGGGAAACGACAATCGATATGATTCTCATCACTGCTGATGTGAATATTTTCCAGTAAGTACATAAGTGTTGATCCCTGGTACCATGGCATGTTCTCAGATTTATCAACAACATTATCACCTTTTAATGCACTGATAGGAATGAAATGCACATCCTTTACATCCAAACGGGATGATAATTTTTTATATTCTGAAACTGTACGGTCAAATACTTCCTGACTGTAATCAACCAGATCCATTTTATTGATGCAGACAATAATGTGTGGAATCTGTAAAAGGGAAGCAATGAATGAATGTCGGTTTGTTTGCTCCAGGATTCCTTTACGCGCATCCACAAGTATCAAAGCAAGATTTGCAGTTGATGCTCCGGTAACCATGTTACGTGTGTACTGAATGTGACCTGGAGTATCGGCAATAATAAATTTTCTCTTGGGAGTAGCAAAGTAACGGTATGCAACATCAATCGTAATTCCCTGCTCACGTTCAGCCTTAAGACCATCCGTTAACAAAGCAAGATCCACATGTTCAAATCCTTTGAGTTTACTGGTACGCTCCACTGCTTCCAGCTGATCTTCAAAAATAGATTTGCTATCATACAGCAATCGACCAATTAATGTACTTTTTCCATCATCAACACTTCCTGCTGTGGTAAACCGCAGCAATTCCATATTGTGATAATTATCCAAATCGCGGATATCCATATCTTTTACTGTTTTATTCCGGTTGTTAACCTATTTCTGTAATTAAAAATAACCTTGTTTCTTACGATCTTCCATTGCTGTTTCAGAGCGCTTGTCATCAGTACGGGTACCACGTTCCGTCGTGCGCGATGCAGCAATTTCATGAATGATATCACTCAGCGTTGAAGCAGGTGATAGAACAGCACCGGTACAGGTCATATCACCTACGGTACGGTAGCGAACATGCATGCGCTCAATTTTTTCTTCCGGACGTAAACTTAAATAGTCGGAAGCCGACAATATCTGACCATCACGCTGAACACAATCGCGGTCGTGTGCAAAATAAATGGTAGGAAGTTCGAGACCTTCCATGGCAATGTATTGCCACACATCCATCTCTGTCCAGTTACTCAATGGAAAAACACGGAAATGTTCGCCAATATTTTTCTTGCCATTCATCAGGTTCCAGAGTTCAGGACGTTGGTTCTTAGGATCCCATTGACCAAATTCATCACGATGTGAAAAGAATCGCTCTTTTGCTCGTGCCTTTTCTTCATCACGACGGGCACCACCCAGACAAGCATCGAATTTATTTTCTTCAATGGTATCGAGCAAGGTAATTGTCTGCAACATATTTCTGGAAGCATTTATTCCCTTCTCTTCCACCGCACGACCTTTGTCGATACTATCCTGAACCGACCCAACCAATAAGGTCGCACCAATTTCAGAAACTAATTTATCCCGGAAAGTAATAGTCTCCGGAAAATTATGTCCTGTATCAATATGCACCAATGGAAATGGAATTCTTGCAGGGAAAAACGCTTTGCGTGCAAGATGTACCATCACGATGGAATCTTTACCTCCAGAAAATAAAAGTGCAGGACGCTCGAACTGAGCTGCTGTTTCACGTATCACGTAGATAGCCTCCGACTCAAGAATACGGAGATGATTTAAATTGTATAATATCATGATTGCTTGATAATCTTTTTCAAAATAAAATTAGTCACCTGCTCTACAGACTGATGAAGTGGTATCGTTCCGGTGGCAATTGTGAGCTCCGGATTTTCAGGCACTTCAAATGGTGAACTTATTCCGGTGAAGTCCGCGATTTCTCCCGCACGCGCTTTCTTGTATAATCCTTTTACATCACGCTGCTCACAAATCTCGAGTGGACAATCTACAAAAACCTCAATAAACTCTTCACTGCCTACCAATGAACGAACACGGTCACGATCCGACTTAAATGGTGAAATAAAAGCAGTCAATACCACAACACCGGCTTCTATGAACAACTTGGCTACTTCTCCAATTCTTCGGATGTTCTCGGTACGGCCTTCAGCTGAAAAATCAACATTGTTATTCAACCCATGACGAATATTATCACCATCCAATACATAGGTCCTGATTCCCTGTCTGAACAACTCCTGCTCAACCGCATTGGCCAAAGTGCTTTTGCCCGATCCGGAAAGTCCTGTAAACCAGACAATAACAGAACCATGACCGTTTAATTCGCGACGGTCGTTCTTACTTATACGGTAGTTTTGAGGTACTATATTGGTGGGTATTGCCATGGGATTTCCCAAAAATCAGGGTGCAAAGGTAATCTTTTTAGCCTTTATATCCTACTGAAATCGTAGATATGAGACCAATACAATGGTTTTATAACTTATTGATTATAAAATAATTGCTTCCAGATTGCATCGTTGTATGCTTTTAGCTTCACCATCATTTTGATAATTATGATAACTTTGAGGTATGGCAGTTTTTGCCGACATTTATTGATCAAATTGTCAAAAACCTATTAGAACAAATGAAAAATCAAATTACACAGTTTCTTCTTTTACTGATTTTAATTGGAAGTAATTTCAATGTTTCAGCTCAACAATCGGCAAGTGAAGCAAGCCTGATTACTGCCCCGGTTTTTGGTGGTGATGCACTTACATTACAGAAATTCCTTACCGATCAACTTAAAGATAAAAACATCGGCAACGTAACGGGTAAAAGTCCTGTTTTCCGAATGAGATTGATGGTAACCAAATCGAATGAAATCAAGAATTTAAAAGTCCTTGATTCATTACCGAACAGCCCACAAAACAAAAACATAAACGATGCCATCATCAGAAGTAATTTATATTGGAAAAGCGGACTTCTGAAATCAACTGCTATCGATTTGAATATTATTCTTACCATCAAATTTCAATCGGGCAGCAATGTAATTTCATTCGCTACATTTGATGTGGAACGCGATAATTTGCTTGCAAATAACTTTTACAATGAAGGTGCTTCTCTGGCACAAAACAGCAAATTTGAAGAAGCACTAAAATATCTCAATGAAGCTGTTGCAATCATGCCGGGCGATATCGACGCACTCTA
>CAUJFJ010000331.1 GCA_963169675.1 Bacteroidota bacterium | reverse complement strand
GAATGACATTAGTTGTCCACCGCAGATAAAAGGCAGAATTTCTCATTTCATCTCCAGAAAAGCAATGAACATTGATAGTCTAGGCGATGAAAAAGTTGAATTACTCGTCGATAAAGGACTGATTGCAGACGCATCAGATTTATACAGATTAAAAGAGGAAGATTTGCTGGGTCTGGAAAAGGAATCCATTGCAGAAGATGGGGTAAGAACCAAGAAAATATCTCTCCGGGAAAAATCAGTCGCTAAAATACTATCAGGAATTGAGGCATCTAAAAGTATTCCCTTTGAACGGGTTTTATATGCAATCGGAATCCGCTATGTAGGAGAAACCGTAGCCAAGAAACTTGCTCATCATTTCAAGGATATGGATGCATTAATGGCAGCAAGCTACGAAGCATTCATGGAAGCCCCAGAGGTGGGTGACATCATTGCCAGGAGCATGGTGGATTACTTCAGCAATCCAGCCAATAAAGCCCAGGTAATGCGGCTCCAGGCTGCCGGTTTGCAAATGAAAATGGATGAAAAATCACTAAAAAAAGTGATTTCTGACCGTCTGAAGGGATTATCTTTTGTGGTTTCAGGTGTTTTTACTAAATTTACCAGAGATGAATTGAAAAATTTGATTGAACAACATGGCGGAAAGGTAGCCAGTGGTGTGACATCCAAAACCAGTTATCTCGTAGCAGGCGATGAAAGCGGGCCATCTAAATTAGAGAAAGCTCGTGAACAAGGAGTTCCTGTTATCACTGAATATGAATTCATAAAAATTGCTTCCTTGTGAATCAAAAATTAAGAACTAAAATTTCCGACTATCTGCTTCAGCAGGATATCCGAAAGCAACATCGCAAAACAGCAGTTATACCCTTTAGTAATGCTAAAAACATAGGGATTCTCTATGATGCAACTGAGGATAAGGACTACGAACTAATCAAAAATTATGTTCGGGATATGCGTGGTCTTTCGAAGGAAGTGATAGCATTAGGATTTTATAACAAGCCGGAATTGCCGAATACCAGATTCATGAAACTGGGACTCGATTTCTTTACCAGAAAGGCATTGAACTGGAAAATGAAACCCAATAACCCAATTGTCAGTAATTTCGTTAACCGCAATTTCGATATTTTAATTTGTCTGAACCTGCAAAAAAGTATCCCCCTGAAATATATCTCATCAATGACGAAGGCTCAATTCAAAATCGGTAAATACGAAGCGAATAGTGCCTTTATATTTGATTTTATGATCAAAGTCGATGATCCGGTTAATCTCAAGCAATTAATCGATCAGGTGAATCATTATTTAAATTTAATCAGAAATGAAAATCAGTAAGAAATTCAAAGGTACCGGAGTTGCTATGGCTACTCCTTTTCATAAAGATGGAAGTGTAAATTTTAAAGGCTTCAAAAAGCTAATTGAGCATCTTATCGCAGGTAAAGTTGAGTATCTGGTGCCACTTGGAACTACCGGAGAATCGGTTACTTTAACCAAAGACGAAAAGGCTGCTTTATTGGATTTTGTGATTGAAGTGGTTGATAAAAGGGTGCCGGTTGTTGCCGGCCTTGGTGGGAATAATACCCAGGATGTTTTACGTTGTTTGAGTGAGTACGATTACTCCGGAGTGGATGCTATTTTATCAGTTACACCATACTACAACAAACCTACTCAAAAGGGATTGTATGCTCACTATAAAATGATCTGCAATGAATCACCTGTTCCGGTAATTCTATACAATGTTCCAGGACGAACAGGTTGCAACATGACAGCTGAAACAACTCTCAATCTGGCACACGATTTCGATAATATTATTGGTGTTAAGGAGGCCTCCGGAAATATGGAGCAGATAATGTCGATTATTAAGGATAAGCCTGAAGGCTTTGTAGTAATTTCAGGTGATGATGGTATTACCATGCCTTTGATTGCATGTGGGGCAGAAGGTGTGATTTCAGTTGTTGCCAATGCATTTCCAAAAGATTTTTCAGAAATGGTGAGAATGAGTTTGAAAGGAAATTTTGATAAAGCCAGAGAATTGCATTACCGTTTTTCAGAAATCATTCCGTTGCTCTTTGCAGAAGGCAGTCCGGGTGGCATCAAAGCAGTTCTGAATATGATGGATATTTGTGAAGACCATTTAAGATTACCGCTGGTAAATATCAGCAAATCGCATCTGAATAAATTAAGTGCGGCCATTGATAAGATTCACGAAACTGCCTGATCAGCTCTGGTTAAATTCAAATAAGGTAATTTCAGGCAAGATGCCAACACGTCCGGGATATCCTAAAAAGCCCAGACCGCGATTCACATACAAATGCTGCTGGTTTTCGCTATACAAACCGGCCCATTCATGGTAAACATATTGTACCGGCGACCATCTGAAACCAGGAATTTCAACACCAAACTGAAAGCCATGGGTATGACCAGCCAGTGTTAAATCAATTTCAGGAACCTTACCGGCTACTTCAGCTTTCCAATGAGATGGATCGTGACTAAGTAAAATATTCACCGGACTGTATGCAATATTTTCAAGTGCTTTATTCAAATCACCATAGCGACGGAAATTCATGCGTGCACTCCAGTTCTGAACGCCGATTACAGAAATGGATTCCCCGTCTTTGGTAATTTTACGATGCTCATCGAGCAAAATATCCCAGCCCATTTCTTTATGGGAAGCAATTAATTTATCGAGATTTGCCACTTTATCTTCCTTCGAAGGCCATTGATAATAATCTCCGTAGTCGTGGTTTCCCAGAATAGAAAATACGCCATGTGGAGCTTTTAAACCAGCCAGAATATCTTTGTAAGGCAATAGTTCCGTAGACATATCATTCACCAGATCACCGGTGAAAAAAATTACATCAGGTTTGAGGTCATTGATAAGTTTTACTGCTTTTTCCAATGGAGCTTTGTCCATGAAACTGCCTGTATGGATATCTGAAATCTGAACTATTTTAAATCCTTTAAACGAAGCAGGAAGTTTGTTGAAGGCCAGTTTTATATTCTTTACCTGGTAATCATATTTTCCTTTTATCATTCCAAATACCAAAGCTGTAAATGGCAATGCAGCAATTACAGCTCCCATTT
>CAUJFJ010000330.1 GCA_963169675.1 Bacteroidota bacterium | reverse complement strand
AAAGAGCTATTATAGAAGCTGCTGCTGAAAAAGGGTTGAAGACTGTAGTCGAGACTGGTGAAGCTGCCTTTTATGGTCCGAAACTCGACTTCATGGTTAAGGATGCTTTGGGTCGGAAGTGGCAATTGGGAACCATTCAGGTTGACTACAATTTGCCCGAACGATTTGAACTGGAATATACCGGTGCCGATAATCAAAAGCACCGTCCGGTAATGATTCACAGGGCTCCTTTTGGATCTCTGGAGCGGTTCATTGCGGTGCTTATTGAGCATTGTGCCGGAAACTTCCCATTATGGCTTTCTCCGGAGCAGGTTATCATATTGGCAATCAGCGACAAATTCAATGATTATGCTAAAAATGTTTCCGAATTGCTAAAAAATTCCGATATTCGCGCCTTCGTTGACGAAAGGGACGAAAAAATCGGACGTAAAATCCGGGATGCGGAAGTTAGGAAAGTGCCTTATATGCTGGTAGTTGGAGAGAAAGAAGTTGAATCCAATACCGTTTCGGTGAGAAGGCATGGACAGGGAGATTTAGGCTCTATGAGTCTTGATCAGTTTCAGAAACATCTGAATGACGAAGTAATGCTTGCATTAAATCAAAAATAAATAAGTACCAGTATCACATAATTAGAGGGAGGTAACACATTTCTACTTTTTTTAAAAAACCAGGCGGAGGATCATCATCAGGCGGAGGTAACAGGTATAACAGACCTAACAGATACCAGAAGCGTGAAAATGAGCACAATATCAATGAAGATATTACTGCCACCAGTGTAAGGCTCGTAGGAGAAAACATTGAACCGGATATATATCCTATCGAAGTGGCCCGAGGCTTTGCTAAAGAGCAGGCTTTGGATCTGGTAGAGATTGTACCAACAGCTGATCCACCCGTTTGCCGGGTAGTCGATTATCAGAAATTTCTTTACGAAAAGAAGAAAAAAGAGAAAGAGACTAAGGCAAAAACAGCCAAATCGGTGATGAAAGAGATCCGATTCGGACCCAATACCGATGAACATGATTTCAACTTCAAAGTGAAGCATGCAATCAAGTTTTTAGAAGAGGGCGCAAAGGTAAAAGCATATGTACACTTTAAGGGTCGTACCATTGCTTACAAGGAAAAAGGAGAAATCATCCTCCTGAAATTTGCTCAGGAACTTGCCGATCATGGTAAGGTAGAGCAATTACCAAAGCTGGAAGGAAACAGAATGTTCCTCCATCTGGTTCCTTTACCTGCGAAGAAGGTCAAAAAATAAAAATACTTATTACAGATAATTCGAATATCTATTATACTTAAATTACAAAAGAAGCCATGCCAAAAATGAAGAGTAATTCCAGCGCCAAAAAAAGGTTCGCCTTTACCGGTTCTGGTAAAATCAAACGTAAGCATGCGTACAAGAGCCACATCTTAACCAAGATGAGCACGAAACGCAAAAGGGCACTTACTCACTCAGGATTAGTCGACAAATCTGACGCATCCCGTGTTGAAAGAATGCTTTCTGCTTAAAATTAATTGTTTAATTATTAACCAGGGAAATAGCTTAAGTTTCTTTAAAAGCAGAAACGCTATCACCAAAAAATGATGTAAAATGCCAAGGTCAGTAAATTCAGTGGCTTCGAAAGCCAGAAGAAAAAAACTCCTCAAACAAGCCAAAGGTAACTGGGGCAGCAGAGGTAATGTATTAACAGTTGCAAAACACACGGTTGAAAAAGGACTTCAATATGCCTACCGTGACCGTAAAGCTAAGAAAAGATCATTCAGAGCTTTGTGGATTCAACGTATCAATGCAGGCGCGAGAGAGCATGGTCTCTCCTATTCTCAGCTAATGGGAAAACTACATGAAAAAGGTATCGATCTGAACCGCAAAGTACTTGCCGATTTGGCAATGAACAACCCTGATTCATTTAAATCAGTTGTTGAATCTGTAAAATAATATTCTTGTTGCAAAAAAAACCGCTCTCTCACCAGAGCGGTTTTTTTTTTGTTCTAAACTCGCCACATTTTCGTAATTTCAGCGAATTACAACACTATGATACGACCGTTTCGAGCCCTGATTCCTGCCCTGGTAGTTTTTGCTGCCTGCTTTCTGGCGCTCGCATGGTTTAATCGTGTTGCATCCGATGACTTTGAATTTATGTACCGCTTCCGGGAATTGGGATTCCTGGAAAGCATCCGGTTCTTCTATGATACCTGGAATACACGTTGGGTCGCTATCGGTTTAATGAATCTGGTATGGCTTGGGAAAGGATCTGTTACATCTCTTCTACCTTACCATCTCATTAGCTTATTATTGCTCTGGCTGGCATTTATGCGGCTTACATTCAATTTTATTGCTGAAGTAAAAACAGCTGCAATTCTCTCCGGTTATCTGGCTATTGCCTTTTTTTATTCCTGCTTTAGCATTGCCGATGTATTTTTCTGGATTAACACGAGTACCATGTATTTGTATGGTTGTATAGCAGCAATTTTCGGTGCCGCTGAAGTAACCGGTAAACGAAAAGGAATTATACCCTATCTGATTCTTCTGATAGCAGGAATCTATGCTGGTGCATCTTATGAACCTTTGGCTTTCGTGTTGTTGATTGGAGGAGTGGCCTATGCCATCTACACCTATTCCAAACGCACAGCAACGCGACCACAGTTTTTGAAGTTGCTTGTTTTTCTGACGGCGGTCTGCACCGCTTTTGCTATCAGTTATGCAGGCGAGGGACATCATATTCGTGCCGGTTTTCTTCCTCAAACTACCTTAGTTGTAAAGGCATTTATTCTTACGAAAGCATTATTCAAGATGTATTTCATCAAGCTGCCTGCAATTGCTCTTGCCACTTTACTGTTCAGTATGCCCTGGATGCTGATTGGACAGATGAAAAAATATGAATGGATGACTACCCGGTTACTTAAACAAGTTTCCGGTATATTTTTGATTCTGGTTTCCCTTTCTCTAGGACCTGTAGTATGGGTGATGTCGGAGATGGGACCCGAGCGTGCATGGACACAAATAGCGCTTTATTTCACCATTTATGCAGCTTTTCTATCGTGTTATGCCGGGGTTCACAGCACTTTAAAAATTTCCCTTACGGGGATAACTAAATTCTATGCAGTTATTGGGGTACTATACATTGCAGCTACTTTTCTCCCACAGATTATAAAAGCTTCAGCTTATGCGAATGCTTATGATGCGAGAATGGAATTAATCATGCAACAACCGGAAAATAGCAAAGTGGTCAGACTGAAACCCCTACCCGATGCCGGATGGCTTCATTCAGCAGAAATCAGTGAGGATACCACATATTTTACGAATCAGCATCTGAAAAATTACTTGCAGTTGCCTTTTGATGTTGTGAGGGAAACTAAATAAACAATTTCCTACCTTTCAACTATCAAATCCTTTTTCCATTTAATAAGAATTAGTAACCAAAGCAAAATGCAGGTTACCAATATTATTAATTTAGATGTTCCGGTAAAGGCATCATTAAAGAAATGATTGAACATAAAAATATTTACAATCAGGTGAAAACAAGAACAAGCCAGAATGGAACTTGTCAATTCTGCAATTTTCCCAATCCCCCAACTTCCCAAAATTAAGGTTCCGAGAAAAAACAAGTTATTAATTACTGAAGTATCCGCCAGGAAGCTTAAATGCCAGGCATACCAGATAAATCCAATTAATAAAAACCTGAAAACCGGTTTCAAAAACTTAAACTCTTCCTGGAGATAGCCTCGCCAGCCATATTCTTCCATAATACAATAGATGAAACTACCGATAGCTGCTATCAAACCGAATAAATGGGGTTCAATTGCATATTTATTCTGCACCCCAATACCAATCAATAACACTGCAGGGATGAGTGCCATCAAAAGACTTTTGGATTTAGAAGTACCAAAGAAAGAAATGCCAATCGGGCGCTGTTTTTTGAGCATCCACAAACCCAAAACTCCGGCAACAAAAATACCGAATCCTTCAAGAACGCCTTCAATAATCAGATAACTCCATGTAAAGGATTTTTCTAATCCATCATTGATATCAAAAATATTAAACCTGAAAATATTTGAAACACCATAGGCGATGACTAGAAAAACAAATAATCTTACATAATTCACTTGTTGATTATTACTAAGAGAAATATCAGTCATAAATAATCATATTAGAACATAAAACTTTAAAATATAAACATCCTTAAACAAAACTAAAGATCTAAGGTATCTCAGAAACTGGCAACTACGATAATAATTACTTTAAAACTAATGTAAACTAACAACAACTCAGTTCGCTTTAGCATCAAAAATATCACATCGAAAGGTAAGGAAATTATATTAATTATATAATTCTACTTCATCAAATTTAGAATAATCTTAATAAAATTATATCGATCACAGAGGTATTGCTAAATAAATCAACAAAATTAACTCTTAAGCTATGTAAACCATCCTATGCTAAACTGAACTTAAAGATATCTCAGTAAATTTCAATCCGGTAACCCTAGTATCAAACTCCTCGAAATTAAGATTACTAAAGTTATCAATATTAGAATTAAAATAAATCATGTCAGAAGAATCTGCATTCGCTTCTGAACTTAAATCAACATAAATTCTTTCATTAGTAAAAGTTTTACCAACTAAAATATCAGTATACGAAGGGTTATAAAAGATAAAAATTGATTTTTCAATTTCACCTGCATGAAGGAAAATACCTTTAATATTATACATCGCATTTTTAGGAGCGGAATTTTCTATAAACAGTATAAGTTGAATAATTGTGGAAAGTTTAATCTGGTTATTAAATGTCAGAATAATATCTTCATTATGATGTGCAACTTTACATTCACATCCTTCTAGACTGTAATCGTATACATCCCGATCGTACTCTGCCTGAAACGCATGCAGAATACTAACGATATTTATAGGCCCGTTCGCTTTGATAAGAATAAATTTTATGAAATCACTGAAAATAATTGACTGTGGCTCTGATGCATCTTCAAAAGAATTCACAAATATTTTCAGATTAAATATTTTATCTATAATATAAAAAGGTCCCCAAATTGGTAAGGATACGATTCTAACATTCAGTGACGTCGAATCTTTCAAGCCACGTAAAAATGATTTTAAAATAAATACCGGATCTTTCAGAAAAACAAATACCAGAGAACCAATAGCAAATGCAAATATCAGTATCAGTGTTACGTCAAAAGTACTCATTGATGGTGATAACCAGTCTGGTTAATTTAAGTATAAAGATGAAATATACCAGGTTCAAAGATAAAACTGGCAACAAGACACTAAAGTACTGGTTCAAGGCCAAAATTCCCAATTCTTTCAAAAATAAACCAAACTAAATGCAAACCTAATGATCAAAAAGGTTTGGCTAAGTTCGGTGATTTTAAATAAATGGACTTCAAACAAGAAATTTGGAAATAAAATAGTTGAAGAAGATAAATTTATAAAAATAGGGTAATACAGAATGAACTGTCGGAAAGGGATATTTATCAGGTCAAGGCAGTAAAATGATGAACATGAAAAATTCATCCCGACTACTTCCAAAACTCTTTCATCCTAATTTTTTCATTTGTCAATTTAGTAACAAAAAAGAATTGATAGAGCTCCCAGAACCAAACTCGTTTACCAATTCCGGTATACCATCTCATGGCACTCCGTAGTCTTGCATCCTTATGAAAAAAAAGTCGTTTTAATGCTACGGGTCTTGTTTGCATAACGATTTCCATAAGTTTAACTAAAATAATTACAAT
>CAUJFJ010000329.1 GCA_963169675.1 Bacteroidota bacterium | reverse complement strand
GATCAGCCTCTGCATGTAGAAGTAGAAAAAGTTCATAAGGTAAGTCGGCATTATTAACTTACTTCGGGTATGATAATAGCCACAGCCGGTGAACTTAAAATTCGTCCCTATTTCCTGGTTAAGTATGCATCAAATGCCCCGCTTCAGTATGATCTGAATCTCAACATGCTCATAAGTGATATTATCTGGGTTGGTGCTTCTTATCGCTCTTCCGATGCCATCACAGCAATTTTGGAGTATCAGGTTAATAAGAAATTGAGAGTTGGATATTCCTATGATTATACACTCTCTGAAATCAGAAGTTATTCATCCGGATCACATGAAATTGTAATTGGATATGACTTTGGTTTTAATGTACTAAAGATGAAAACACCAAGGTATTTTTAGTTATGATCACTTTTGTAAGGAAATTTAAATCTGCATTTTATTTGGTCGCTGCATTTTTTGTGGTGTCAATTGTATTTAGTGGTTGCACCAAATACAATTACAGAGTTGCAAATAATTATTACGAGCAATATGCATTTGCCCGCGCTATTCCCAACTTCGAAAAAGTTCTCAGAAAAGCATTTATTACTGATGCTGCCGCTAAACTGGCAGATAGCTATCAGAAGAATGGAAATTCTCTGAAAGCAGAAATCTGGTACAAAAGATTGGTTAAAGCTCCTGATGCAATTCCGGAATATAAACTCAGACTTGCTGAAGTACTTATGGAAAATGCCAAGTACTCAGAAGCAAGATATTGGTTTAGTGAATATCAAAAATTGGATGCATCCGATAAAAGAGTGAAGCGAATGATTGAAGCATGCGATTCTATTCATTTGTTTCTGATTGATACAACCGTATATGCCATTTCCCTTACAAAGCTAAATAAGGATATGGAAAATAATTTCAGTCCTGCTTTTTATCGTCAGGGCATTGTGTTTCTCTCCGACCGTTCTGCGCCAGGCAAGCCGCGTGATCGTAGCTCATGGACTGGAAAGGAATATCTGGATCTGTTCTTTACACGTAAAACCGATGGCGAAAATTGGCTTGAACCCGAATTGCTGAAAGGTGACATTAATGGAATCTATGATGAAGGTCCTGCTGTATTTTCAAAAGATAATACTACTATTTACTTCACCCGTTCCGATTATTCCGGGAAAACAATCGAAAAAAATCAGAAGGATATAAGCGTGCTAAAATTATATTATGGCAAGCTATACGGAAATCAATGGAAACTTGAAAATCAATTGCCTTTTAATAGCCCCGATTATTCGGTAGGTCATCCTGCTATTTCTCCAGATGGAAAATCAGTGTATTTTGTTTCTGATATGCCCTGGGGATATGGTGGAACTGATTTGTATAAAGTCACTTTGAGAAATGGTCAATGGTCGAAACCGGAAAATCTGGGACCGAAAGTTAATACGGAAGGGAATGAAATGTTTCCGTTTTTTGCTCCTGACTCGGTGATGTATTTTGCTTCCGACGGACACATAGGGTTGGGTGGTCTTGATATTTTTGCTTCTTCCTGGGATGGTGAATCCTGGTCGAAAGTTGAAAACCTGCAGGTGCCGGTGAATTCTTCCAAAGATGATTTCGGATTTATTATTGACAGTACCAATACTTCCGGGTTTTTCTCCTCTAATAGAATAAAGAATACCGATAAAATTTATTCTTTTAAAAGAAATCCTCCGGTTTATTCTGTTTCATTGAAAGCTTCCGATGCAAAAACCAAGAAGTCTATTCGAAGCTTCTCGTTGTATGCCCCAACTCCAAATGGCAATGCCATTGTATTAGCAACTTCTGTAAATCATTTACTGGAGATGCCATTGACCGGAAATACAGATTATAAAATGTATGTAAAATCAAATGGCTTTTATGCAGAACCGGTTTTCATTTCTACAAAAGGTGTTCGAAAGTCTCAGGTGTTTACCGACTCTCTTGTTCTAACGCCAATTGATTTGAAAAAACCTGCTATCTGGCGCTCAATTGTATTCAAGGGCAAGAAAGTGGAGTATACACCCGAGTCTTTAGCAGCGTTGGATTCTCTTGTCAATTTGTTGGAGATAAATCCTGAAATACAGATCGAAATAGGATGTCACACCGATTCCAGAGGATCATTCACTGAGAATTTGTTGCTGTCACGTAAACGATCGGATGAAATTGCGATGTATCTGATCAATAAAGGTATCAATGCGCCCAGAATTATTTCCATTGGTTATGGTGAAGGAAAGTTGCTGAACTATTGCCGCGATGGTGTTTTGTGTCTGGAAGAAGATCATGCCGTTAATAATCGGGTTGAGATTAAAATCCTGGAACTGATTCGATAATACTTAGCCATGAATTCATCTGAACCTCTGGCTGAACGATTACGACCTACTAAACTTAGTGATGTGGTAGGTCAGTCGCATTTGGTTGGTGAAGGAGGTATTTTTCAACGAATCATTAATGGTGGTATTATGCCTTCCATGATTTTATGGGGACCACCCGGTGTTGGAAAAACAACCTTAGCCAGAATTTTTGCTTCAGGATTCAATATGCCCTTTTATGCGTTGAGTGCAGTGAATGCAGGTGTAAAAGAAGTTCGTGAGGTAATCGCTAAAGCAACTGAAGATGGTCAGGCAATTCTTTTTCTTGATGAGATTCACAGGTTCTCGAAATCACAACAGGATTCACTACTTGCTGCAGTTGAGAAAGGTGTAATTAAACTTATAGGTGCCACTACAGAAAACCCTTCATTTGAAGTTATTCAGCCACTGCTATCCCGATGCCAGGTTTATGTGCTGGAAGATCTTGGCAAAGATGATTTGTTGAAATTATTGAATCATGCAATGGCAAATGATCCTGTGATGGCAACTAAGAAAATTACTATCGCCGAATCAGATCAGATGTTGCTGTTATCCGGTGGTGATGCCCGGAAATTGCTGAATTTATTTGAGTTGATAGTAAATGCAGCTCCCGGCAATGAAGTGGTCATCACCAATAACTTCGTTAAACAAATTGCAACCACCAAAACACAGTTTTACGATAAAACCGGGGAGCAACATTATGATATTATTTCTGCCTTTATCAAGTCTTTGAGAGGAAGTGATCCCAATGGCGCTTTGTATTGGCTGGCCAGAATGATAGAAGGAGGGGAGGACCCGAAATTTATAGCCCGTCGGATGCTTATTCTGGCTTCCGAAGATATCGGGAATGCAAATCCAACAGCAATGGTTATGGCAACCAGTTGTTTTCAAGCCGTCGATGTAATTGGGTATCCGGAATGCGATTTGATCCTCGGGCAGACTGCCATCTATCTCGCTACGTCTGAGAAAAGTAATGCTTCCTATTTGGCTATTCGCGGAGCACAAGCAAAAGTGAGAGCAACAGGAGATTTGGCCGTTCCGCTCCACCTGAGAAATGCACCAACAAAACTCATGAAAGACCTGAAATATGGTAGTGGGTATCAATATGCCCACGATTTTCCCGGAAATTTTATAAAACAAGAATATTTACCCGATGAATTATCCGGAACCCGTTTTTTTGAACCAGGGAAGAACGATCGGGAAATCGTAATGAGAAACTGGCTCCGCAAAAACTGGTCGGATCACTACGGATATTAGTCATTTCCCCACTGTTGAAAAACCGTTGGATTTAACCATTAAATTCCGGAAATTATTATATATTTTTGCATACGAATGATCTTCGTAATCCTCATTTCTCATGCTTCGTCCTTTTTGTTTTGATTTCTTGAAAGTTACTACGCTGCAAATGTTTACCATATTGGTTCTGCTTTGTGGTGTACAAAAGGCATTTGCATCAGGAAGCGGTGGTTGCACCATCGATTCTGTCACTGTACAGCAGCCTCTTTGCTATGGCGATTGCAATGGCAGTGTTACAGTGTCAGCTACAGGTACTGGTCCACTTACTTATTCTTACCCCGATATCCCGGGAGCCAATTCTTCCGTAGTTTCAAATCTCTGTCCCGGAACCTATGAAGTGGTGATCACCGATTCTACAGGCTGTACGTCCTCAACTTTTTTTGATGTAATAGAACCAGCTCCAATTCAGATTTCATTTTTAGTAGGCAATACTTCTTGCCCCGGTGGGTGCTCCGGATTCCTTACAGTAGTTCCTGTTGATACAACTGTCAGCTATCTGTTTCAATGGCCTGGTTTTGCAAATACTACTCCAACATTAGGAAATATTTGCCAGGGTATTTATGCAGTGGTTGTTACTGATCCCTCTGGTTGTTCTATAACTGAAACCGAAGAAGTTGGGTTTGATGACCCATTTTCTTTAAATCTGGCATTCGAAAATTCAACATGCCTAAGTTCTTGCAATGGAACTGCTACTGTGGTTGCCAATGGAATTCCTCCATTTACCTATTCCTGGTCGACAGGACCAATTCAGCAAACACAAACTGCTGTTGGATTATGTGCGGGACCTTATACTGTTACAGTACAGGATTCAACTGGTTGTCAGGTTTCAGGTGATGTTATGATCGGGGTGGATGCACCTCCTGCAATTGCAACAACAGTTGCCAATCCTGTCTGCGCAGGAACTTGCACCGGCCAGGCTATTGCAACTGTTACTTCTCCCGGTTCATACTTGTTCGAATGGAGCACTTTACCTGTTCAGGTGAATGATACTGCTTTTAACTTATGTGCAGGTGTTTACTATCTGACTGTCATTGATGTACTCTCGGGTTGTACTTATCTCGATTCCGTAATTGTTAATGATCCACAACCTCCCTCTGTTCTGTTTTCGACTACCCCTGCCATCTGTAATAATTTTTGCACCGGTAGCGCTACTATTGTCAGTGCCGGTGGAATACCTCCGTTCACCTATTTATGGCAAACAGGATCAACCACCGAAGCTGATTCTGCATTATGTCCGGGATCTTATTCGGTAACTATCACCGATTCCACCGGATGTGCTACTACCACCTCGGTTGAAGTGCCCGGAACTTTACTTAATTTCAGCACTACGGATGCTACCTGTAATGCAATCTGTGATGGCACAGCTACCGTTGATGTGCCGTTTGTCAGCGAATGGAATGTTAGTTGGAATACATCTCCTGTTCAGAATACATTGTTAGCTTCGAACTTATGCTATGGTGATTATGAAGTGTTATTGGTTGATTCTTCCGGTTGCATTGTAACAGGTGAAGTAACGATCGACTTTGATAATCCTATTACTCATGCAATCACTTCTGTGCCTGTGAGTTGTTATGGAAGTTGTGATGGAATTGCTTCTGTAATTGCCTCGGGAAATTCACCACTTTCCTATTCGTGGAATACTGTTCCACCTACTTTGACAGATACCGTAACCGATTTGTGCACCGGTAATTATGAACTTACTATAACAGATTCGGCTGGTTGCTCTGTATTGCATTTTGTTTTCATCGATTCTCCTGATGAAATTTTATTTTCTTTCAATGCCGTTGATGCTTCCTGTGGGACCTTGTGCGATGGTGCCGCAGTAATATCTCCATCTGCACCCGGTAGTTATATTTATGAATGGCAAACCAGTCCGGTTCAATATGGTTCAGCAGTGTCAGGAATTTGTCCCGGGTTTACAGTTGTCGATATCACAGTTGCCGGCTGCTCATATCAGGATTCCGTTTTTATAAATTCACCACTTCCTATAAACGTTTCTTTGACGCAACTCGATATTACTTGTAATGGTGAGTGTGATGGATTTATTGATGTTTTTGCCTTTGGAGGTTCTCCCGGTTATTCCTATCAATGGTCGCACGGTCCAACCACCGAGCAGGTGCTTAATCTTTGTGCCGGTACCTATACGGTTACAGTTACCGATATTACCGGATGTACAAATTCTAATACCACAACTATTATTGAACCCGATTCCATTAGTATCGCATTTCAGGTTACCAATGCCTCCTGTGCTACCTGTGCTGATGGTTCACTGACAGCTATTGTTACCGGAGGTACACCTCCTTATTCGTATTTGTGGAGCCCGGGTGGACTAGGTTCCATGACCATTGATAGTGTCCTCACCGGTTTCTATTCACTTTGTGTTGCTGATGATAATCTGTGCCTGAAATGTGATGGCGCTTTTGTCGATTTCTTTGATGCGCTTTTTGAAGTTCAAACAAAAGAAACCGGATATTCTAATGTATTCCCTAATCCGTTTAAAAGTGAATCACGTTTGATGGTATTGCATCCCGAAATTGGAAATAGTATTTCACCTGAAATGACTATTACCGATCTGACCGGAAGAATGATTGCTGATTTTAGCTTGACTCCTCTTTCTGTGGATAGCGGTAAAGCAATTTATAATTTAAGCTTTGAGAATAAAGCCCCCGGTGTTTATTTGTATCACCTCACAATGAATGGCAAAAGATTTGGTTCCGGGAAATTCGTTATCCTTTAATTTGTAAGTATGAATTTACTTGAAAATGTTTCTCTGAAACCCTACAATACTTTTGGTATTGATGTATCGGCTAAATATTTTTCGACTTTCAATACTATCGAACAGCTGCAAGCTATTCTTGAGAATAATGACTTGAATTCATTGCCCCGACTAATACTTGGTGGTGGAAGTAACATGCTTTTTACTAAGGATTTTGAAGGCATAGTGCTTCGTAACAGAATTCCAGGGATTGAAGTCGTGAATGAAGACTCTGCGTATTGGTTTGTGAAATCAGGCGCAGGCGTACTTTGGCATGATCTGGTTTTATGGTGTATTGAAAGAGGATATCAGGGAATTGAGAATTTGTCTCTCATACCCGGAACAGCAGGAGCTGCTCCGATTCAGAATATCGGTGCCTATGGTGTAGAATTAAAAGATACCTTTTATCAGCTTGAAGCAATAAATTTAGAAACCGGTAAGTTGGTTGTATATGATAAGGAAGCTTGTGATTTTGGGTACCGTCAAAGCGTTTTTAAGTCTGAACTAAAAGGAAAGTTTATTATCACTTCCATTATTCTTGCCCTTCGGAAACAACCTCAGTATAATGTATCTTATGGAGCAATCACTCAGGAGTTGTCAAAGATGGGTGTGGAATCACCAGATGCGAAAAGCATTAGTCAGGCAGTGGTAAAAATTCGCCAGAGTAAACTCCCTGATCCTGCAAAAATTGGGAATGCAGGTAGCTTTTTCAAAAATCCCGAGGTATCTGCTTCGCAGTATGAATTGCTGCACAAAAGTTTTCCGGATATGGTTTCATATTCATTACCTGATGGAAATTATAAACTTGCTGCCGGTTGGCTCATCGAACAATGCGGCTGGAAAGGAAAGGTTGTAGGAAATACCGGTTCTCATAAAGATCAGGCTCTGGTTCTTGTAAATTATGGTAATGCCACAGGTAATGAAATCAGAGATCTTGCATACCAGATTTTAGATTCGGTGAAGCAAAGATTTGGAGTAGCAATTGAGCCTGAAGTGAATATTATTTAAGCTTAGTTATTTAACTGATTTTATTTTCCTGCTCGAAAAAATTAACCGTTGCACTTAATATGCTGAATAAAGAGTCGTTGACAAGTACTGCAGGAATTACCTGCTGATCTGCTGCAAGTTGTTCCAGTTCTTTACATTTTTCTGCAAGTAACCTGGCACCTAAGTTCAAACTTGAACCCTTAAGTTTATGTGCAGCCTGACCAAGTTCTTTGAGATTCCCTGATGCAAAATGTTTTTGAATATCATGAATGGAATCTTCCGATTGTTTTTTGAAAAGTTCTACCAGGTTTATAAGGAATGAAGTATCATCATCTGCCATTTCCTTCAAACGCTGATATAGTTTTTCGTCAATCAATTCTTCTTTGGTGTAAGACGTTTTGGCATTGCGGGTCAAATTCGGCGACCACTTCTGTAAAATGTTTTCAAAGTCCTCTTGTCTTATCGGTTTCGATAAATAGTCGTCCATTCCGGCTTCCAGACATTTCTCCCGATCACCTTCCAAAGCTAAGGCCGTCATAGCCACAATCACAGGATGGTACTTAAGCTTTTTGCGTAATTCCCGCGTAGCTGAAAACCCATCCATCACAGGCATTTGAACATCCATGAAAATAATGTCGTATTCTTTTTTAGATGCTTCTGCAACAGCCAACTCGCCATTTTCAACCAGTACAGAAGTGTATCCTAGTCGTTCCAGTGATACTCGCGCCAGTGTTCGGTTGATCTCATTGTCTTCTGCAATCAATATTCTAAGATCGTTGCCGGACGATGGTTTTATGTTCTTGCGGGAATCGTTTTTGCGGGATGCATAATGCATTATTTTTCCCTCCATTTCAGCTTTTGCAGGTAATGAAGGAATGGTAATGATATTGTTGGATTCCGGTAATAATGCGGTGGATGCATTAAAATGTACCAGAATCATTTCTGAATTCTGCTCCAGTAAATTTGTTAAATTTATTATGGCTTGTTTTGTCTTGCCACGAAGCAAAGTTCCATCAATAAATAAATAGGATAGGGTAGTCTCCGGTTTTAATTCATCAAGGCTGTTGTAAAATTGCAAAGCAGCATTCCATTGACTGGCATAGTTTTTTATCGTCGAAATTGATTGTTGGTTCTCACTAATAACTGCGATTGGTTTATTCTGAAGTAATGTGAATGGCGCCGACTTAATTACTGATTTATCTGAAGTCTCCGGTTTTACTTTAATAGTGAAAATGAAACGGGAACCTTGTCCCGGTACACTTTCAACACGAATAGTTCCTCCCATGAGTTCAACCAGTTTGGCGCTGATAGAAAGTCCCAGTCCGGATCCACCATATTTTCCATAGGTACCGGCATCAGCCTGTGAAAATGATTTAAATAGTTTTGCCTGTTGTTCCTTGGAAATTCCTATTCCGGTGTCGGCAATTTCAAATTCAAGCAAATGGTGTTCGTTGGTTTTTCCCAGATTGCGGATTTTGATAGTGATTTTACCTTTATCCGTAAACTTAATAGCATTTCCAACCAGATTGGTGAGTATCTGTCTCAGACGGGATCTGTCGCCGGAAACAACTTCAGGAAGAGGTTCATTGGTTTCAATCAAAAGTTGATTCGATTTCTCATCAGCTTTAAATTGCAACATGTTTATGGTGTCGGTAACAGGTTGGCGCAACTCAAATGGCTTTTCTTCCAGCTCCATTTTCTCTGATTCTATTTTTGAGAAATCGAGTACGTCATTAATCAAAGTTAGTAATGCTTCACCGCTTATGTGTATGGCATCAACATATCTCTGTTGCTCTTTATTCAGGGGAGTAGACTTCAATAAATCAGACATTCCTATTAATCCATTTAACGGAGTCCTGATTTCATGACTCATAGTTGCCAGGAATCCTGATTTGGCCTTTGTGGCACTCTCGGCAATTTCTTTAGCTTCCAGCAATTCCTGCTCAAATAATTTTCGTTCCGTTACATTAACATACAATATGGATACGCCCAGGATTTTTTTATCAGGTGCCGTAATAGGGTAGTAGGAAACTTCAAAATATTCAGTTGCACCGGTGTCATAGAGGTACATTTCTTCCTTACGGGATGTTTTACCTTTCATCACATCCTGAATGGTTTGATCCCATTCAACTCGTTCAGTAGCATTCAGAAATTTCCTGTAGTCGATTCCTTTATCAGGATGGTTTTTATAGCGTTTAAAGAACTCTTCGTAGAAGGCAGAATTCATCACTGTTATCCGGTGATTAAAGTCGATGGAAAATATCGGCGATGCTGTATTTTCTATCACGGCTACCACATTTGAGCCTGCCTCCTGAAGTTCTTTTTCAGTGTTTTTAAGAATGGTAATATCATTCAACAAGAGGAAACACTGCGATTTTGACTCTGCATCAAAATAAAATACCGGATTGACTTTAAACCATTTAATAGCCCCATCTTTGCATATGAACCGGAATTCATTTAACAACGTTGTGCCTTCATTTTGATCATTTTTTAATAATGATTTTAATATTGGCTTATCACCTGGATGTATCAGGTGAAATATTTCAATAGCATTCAATTCTGATTGCCCATATCCTGAAAGCTGAGTAAAACCAGTGTTGCAACTTGAAATTTTGTTAGCTTTATCGAGTATGATTACAGGAATGGAGCTGTTTTGCAAAATGTTTTCAGGGCCGGGAATTATTATTGATGACGGCTGTTGCGATTGTAGTTGCGCCTCAGTGATTCTAACTGCAGGTTCTGGTGTTAGATCAGCAATGGTCTCTTTGATCTGAATACGGATATGTATTTCCTCACTTCCGTCAATGAGATCCTTTAGGCGGTGACCTGATAATTTTAGTGATGGGTTACTATTGAAGGTGAGTATAACTTCTCTATCTGATTGAGGTTGATCCAGTATTTCATTTCTGATTAATGCTTCATGATCATTGCTGAAAATATCATTAATGGTTTTGTTGAAATAATTGATGTTGGGATCTTTCTGCAAAAGCTTACACGCCGTTTTGTTGATCATTTTAACGGTTTCATTGGAATGCAAAACTAAAAGGCCTTCTGCAGTTGTATCCAGGTAACTTCGGTATCTGATAGCATTATCAGATGCATTCTCCTGAGCGATGCGTGTATCTGATATATCCACAAATCTACATTGTATGAATCCTGTTAATCCCGGAATCCTGAATGCAGAAATATCAACCCAGAATTGTTTACCATCCATGGTACGGCATTGCGTTTTCATTTCCACGACACCCTGGTTGAGAATATTTCTGATTATCTGATCCGCTTCCGCATTGCTGTCACCAACAATTATGTTTCGCAACGATATCTCCTCAATTTTTTCGGTTGCATCAATTTGGAAAAGTTGCATGGCTTTTTTACTGATGTCTCGTGCAATTAACCCGGGACCTTCAAAAATCATCCAGGCATCGGGACTTCCTGAAATCAATCCCGATAACAAAAGGTCGCGATCTGTCATTCTGTTGTTGAAACGTATCCGGTAAAGCTGATAGAAGATGCAAATCAACATCACAGACAACAGGAACACAAAAAATAGTACCGGCTGGATATTTGCTTCTGGTGATGCAGTGATAAACACGTATTCAAGAGCCGTTAGTACAATGACATTGTACAGAACGATATACAGAACTTTGTTGAGATGCAGATTAGAGAATAAGACCAGCGTAATAATTCCGATTTCGTAATGCGTGTTGAAATTATTAATAGAGAAGAAGCCAACCAGGTGCACCGTGCAAAGCAGGAAGAATCCACTTCCAAGATCTTTTATTTTATCACTGATGTATGGAACAAACCAGGAACTGGCTGCAATCAGTATTGGCAATAATGCAAAAATGTGACGGGGAATGAGGAATTCTTTCAAAGGAACGGTATCGCCACCCTTGTAATAAAAAGAGAAAATATAGGCCAGGCCAAAGAGACAAAGAATCACGCGGTAGTAATTCTCCTCATATTGCTTTAAAAATGAACTCGGGGGACTTACCCGCAGTGGCTCCATAATTCCAGTTTTGAAGGAGTAAATTAATTTGCCATCTCCTCAATGGCAGAAGCATCGGATTGGATTTGCATAAAATATTGTATTACAATAAGTTGCAAGTGAGCCTGAATCTAATGCGACACACCTTACCCAAGGCCTCTACGTCCTTTATTATTAATCGTAAAAATGGTTCAAAAGTTACGCTAATCGGGCTTTTCAGCTCATTTTTTCAGATAGAAAAGCAGCCAGTTCCCTGACATAAGTTCTCGAGAAATCGAATTTTATGCCTGCGGTCTTGTAAATTGTTCCAATTGTTGCCGTGTACCCAAGCTTAAGAGCTTCAAAATAAGCTTCCAAAGTTTCTTTCGGCTGTTTGTTGTAATTCCTCCAGATAGCAATTGCACCTAGTTGCGCCATTCCATATTCGATGTAATAAAATGGTACCTGGAATAAATGAAGTTGACGCTGCCAGGAATAATCAAAGGCATCTTCCTGACCTTCCCAATTAATTACATTGCCTGAAAATTCGCGATAAATTTCGTGCCATGCAGTTTTGCGTTGGTCTTTGGTATGCCCCGGATTTGTGTAAATCCAATGCTGGAATTTATCAATGCATGCAATCCATGGCAAGGATTCAATTAATTTTTCAATGTGTTGACTTTTTGCTCTTGCAAGTTCATCTTCATTAGCAAAAAACTTATGCCAATGTTCCATTGAAATCAGCTCCATGCTCATAGATGCGAGTTCTGCAACTTCGGAAGGAGTACTTCTGAAATCAACATAATCGAGATCACGAGTGAGAATAGAATGAACCGCGTGACCGCCTTCGTGAACAATAGTCACCAGATCACGAAGTGAATTGGTAGAGTTCATGAAAATAAATGGAACACCGGTTTCATACAACGGGTAATTAAATCCACCCGGAGCTTTCCCTTTTCGGGATTCCAGATCGATGTGCTTCATTTCGCGAAGCGTTTCCATGCATTGTCCTAAAAAAGGATGAATATCAGCAAAGCAATCGATGGTCTTTACCATCATATCAGCACTTCCGTCGAATGGGGTCAATGCGGGTTTGCCTGTGATATCAGCATCCAGATCCCAGGGTTTTAATGGGGATGCTTCCAACTGTTTCATTCGTTTGCTGTGAATAGAATCAGCCAATGGCACTATTTCTTCTGCTATAGCCTTATGAAAATCGAAACAATCGGAAGGCGTATAATCAAATCTGCCTAAGGCAGCGAACATGTAATCTCTGAAATTTTTAAATCCGGAGTTTACAGCAACCTGATGTCGCAAATTAATCAAATCATCAAACAGCTGATCAAGTACTTCCTTGTCTGCAAGACGCCTTGCAACAATTTTATTATATACCGATTCACGAATAGAACGATCGTTACTTTTAAGATAATTGGATGCCTGTTGTAAGGTTATTTCTTTGTCGTCAACATTAATGGTCATCGCACCTGCAATAGTAGCAAAATGCTGTTCTTTTTGTTGTAACT
>CAUJFJ010000328.1 GCA_963169675.1 Bacteroidota bacterium | reverse complement strand
GCATTCGGGACATCTTGTTATGTATGTAACCGGTTTCGCATCTGCATTTCTTTTGGATAATTCAACACCAGTGATTTTTGGGATGATCTCCCCTCCTTTTTCTACAAAAACATAATCACCTTCGTGCAGGTCCAGTTTTTCAATCTGATCAGCATTATGTAATGAAGCCCGTCGGACCGTTGTTCCTGACAACTGCACCGGTTCCAGATTTGCAACCGGGGTTATTGCTCCGGTACGACCAACCTGATAAGTTACTTCTATAAGTTTGGTGGAGACAGACTCTGCTTTAAATTTATAGGCAATCGCCCATCTGGGTGATTTAGCTGTGAACCCTAATTCCTGTTGTTGCCTGAAGTCATTTACCTTAATGACCACTCCATCGGTATCATAAGGTAAGTCAAATCTGTGCACATTCCATTCATTGATATATTCAAATACCCCATTGATACCTTTTGATTTGAGGTAGAATTCTGAAATTTTAAACCCCCATTCTTTGGCTTGTTTCAGACTCTCATAGTGATTTTTAAAGGGCAAATTTTCACCATAAATAAAATAGAGGAAACAGTCGAGATTTCTGGAGGCAACTACTTTTGAATCCTGCATTTTAATGGTGCCTGCAGCTGCATTTCGTGGGTTCTTAAGCAAGCGATCGGCAATTTCTTCATCGTTGTACCCATCTTCCTGCAACTGCCGGTACATGGTGTCATTAATTTTGTCGAATGAGGATCGGGGCATAAAAATCTCCCCGCGGATTTCAAAACTATCGGGGTAATTTCCACTGGCAAGCTTTAAAGGAATACTTCTGATAGTCTTAACATTTGCAGTAACATCGTCACCCTGTACCCCATCCCCTCTGGTCACAGCACGAACCATCACTCCTTTTTCATAGGTAATTCCAATGGCAACACCATCAAATTTCAATTCACAAATATATTCTGGTACATCGCCAATAATTTTCTGAACCCTTTCATCGAACTCCCTCAATTCAGTTTCCGAATAGGTATTTCCCAGCGATAACATCGGATATTTATGAACCACAGTCTTGAACTCTTTCGTAATGGTTCCGCCAACCCGCTGTGAAGGAGAATCAGGTTGTTTCAATTCAGGGAACTGCTTTTCAAGACGGATAAGCTCTTCAAGCATCTGATCGAATTCAAAATCACTGATAACCGGTTTTGCAGCTACATAATATAAGTGATTGTGATGCTCAATCTGCCGGCTTAATTCCTGAATACGCTGGGAGGCAGTGTTTTGGTCCATGGGCTGTTAAAAGGGGCCTAAAATTAAGAAAATAATGTTGTTTCTCAGATTCCTTTGAAACTATAAATTCCTATTTTTAACCTCAAATAAAGTAGCTATGAATTCCGATTCTTTATATAAGTTGCGATATCCTATTGGTGAATTTATTTCACCTGAAAACCCTGACCAGGGGATGATAGATTCCTTCCTCACTACAATAGAAAAACATCCTGCCAGATTGCGCCTTGCAGTCGCCGGCCTGAATGATTCACAGCTTGATACCGCTTATCGACAGGATGGCTGGACGGTCAGGCAGGTGGTTCATCATCTGGCTGACAGTCACATGAATAGTTATTGCCGATTTAAACTGACTGTCACGGAATCGAAACCGGTGATCAAACCTTATCTGGAAGAGTTTTGGGCTGTTACCGAAGATGGTAAAAATGCTCCTGTATGGATGTCTTTAAATTTGCTGGATGCCCTCCATCACAGATGGATCCTGTTTTTGCGTTCACTAACACCAGACCAACTGGAAAGAACCTATTTTCATCCTCAAAACAACAAGTTCTTTGATCTGAAAGTGGCGCTGGCATTGTATGCATGGCATTGTGATCACCATTTGGCGCACATTACTGAACTGAAAAAAAGCAGGAACTGGGATTAATTAAGCTTTAGCGTTGCCAAGCAATTTTTGAATTTTTTCAAGTGCCTGAAGGTCCTTGTCAAACATTTTTTTGTCCGGATCTTCCTTGAGATTTACCCTTAATTGCTCCACAATTTCTTTCTGCTGGTCAATCAAAGCATCACTGAAAGCGATGGAACCACTCACCATAGTTGATTCTGATACCGCACTATTGAGAGCAGTCATTCGGGTTTGATTTTCGGACAGACTCTTGCGGGTAAGTCTGATAGCACGATTTCGGGATATGAAAATTGCCAGAAACAAAACAACAATTCCAATTGTAGCAATGGTACCAACAGAATAATATTTTTGTTTCAATCCACCAACAGCTTCTTTTGTTTTTGTTAAATCTTCAATGGTTTCGTCAAGCCCGGAAATTTGCTGTTGCTCTTTTGTGGTAGTTTGCTGAAAAGCTATTTTTAATGAATCAACTAAATAGGTATTTTGATTTTTAAGATACTGTTCATTGATATCTAAATAACTTTTATAGACATCGGCTGCATTTCTGAAGTGATTGCTCGATTTGAAACTTTGAGCCAGTGTACGATAGGCTGTTGCAAGCAATTGCTGATCGGGCACAGAAAGCTCTTTGTTTGCAGCAACTTTTCCAAGGTTAGCTCTGATTGAATAGAGCCGTTCTACATTAGGCGCAGATTTAATTTGCTCAATGATGGCAAGCAGGGATTCGCGTTGTTGCTGTCCAAATAAGTTTGGAGAAGTAATCAGCAAAAATGCAAGTGCCAGAAATATTTGCTTCATAGTTTTCATAGGTTACATGAGCGATAAAATAGGGAATCGTACTATAAAATCGGAGCCCTGACCGGGATCAGATTCAATTAACAACTCACCTTTATGAAGAACCTGAATGATTCGGTGTGATTCGGACAGACCCAAACCGGTGTGGGTCTCTTTTCCTTTGGTAGTATAAAATGGTTCAAATACTTTCTTAGGATCTTTTTCAGCTATTCCGGTGCCATTATCTTTGACTCTTACCTGAACAAAACGAGGTAATTTTCTGGTTGTAATGGTGATTTTAGGCTCATACCCTTTTGGAGCACGACTCTTTTTGTCTTTTACTGCTTCCAAAGCATTGGTCAACAGACTGAACATCACTATCCGGATAGCATGCGGATCAATATCTACTTTAGGAAGTATTTTTTCCAGATCCCTCACAACTGTGCACTGAAATTCGGCACTTTGCTTCAACATGGAATGATATGCCTGGTCTGTGATCTCATCAATCAATGCATTAAGATCGGTATTGACTTTTTCTCCAGTTAC
>CAUJFJ010000327.1 GCA_963169675.1 Bacteroidota bacterium | reverse complement strand
AGTTACCGACATCCTGGAAACAGCACCCTGGAAAAGTTACAATACTTATGCAGGAATTGTAAATCGCGCAAATGGCAACTGGGAAAGTCAGCAATTCCGTGTCTCATTGACCTGGCGCTTCGGTAACACCCAAGTGAAAGGAGCACGTCAAAGATCTGCCGGTAGTGAATCGGAGCAAAAACGTATTGGAGGAGGAGAGTAAAGTTAGTACTTTAAAAACTTCACCGATTCACTGCTGCCCCCGTCAACCATTCGTAACATATATATTCCCTGTGCAAAATGACTGACCGGAAGCTGGATTGTGTTTAATCCTTCCTTAACATGTACATTCCCTGAATTGATAGTTCTTCCCGAATAATCCACAATTGCATAACTTACATTGCTTTCAGCCAGACTACTAATTGTAATCATTAGCTCACCGGCTTGTCCATTGTAATAAGCACTCATACTTTGTTGGGTGATGTTTTCAATATCTGTTTTTTCACCCGCTTCAATTGGGGAAATGCATGGAACTGTCACTCTTATAAATCCTGTGGTGTCTTTACAACCTGAATTCTCAGCAATTGCCTTGTAACTTCCGGTTGCAACCGCATTAAATGATGAACTATTGGCGCCAGGAATTAATGAGTTGTTATTTAGCCAATTGTAACTATAACCAGCACCTGTTGGTTGAGCGTTTAATGTAACCGATTGCCCCTGACAAAAGGTTAATGGACCCGATGCTGTTAATGTGGCTGTAAATGGGTTACCAACAAGAGCCTGAGCTGTTGCAGCATTGCTATAACATCCTGTTGCCAATTTCCAGTCATATATTCCATAATAAACAGGTAATGTACCATAGGTAAGTCCATTTAGATATCCCAGAATAAAAAGTGAATTATTTAAAGTTGAAAAAGGATATGAAAAGCCTGAGTTATTTATATTAAGTGTATAAGTTGGTCCGGTAATCACCAGATCATACAAAAAACCACTCTCAAGAATAAAATTAACAGGAATGATTGTTTTTCCTGATCCACCCACTACAGAAAAAGATTTCGTAGCCACATTCGTGTTTGTTCCTGCAATTTTCAACGCAACTCCCAATGTTCCTGATGTCTGGGGATAAATTGCAAACGACACAAAACGGGCTGGTACATCAACAAAAAAGCGATTTCCAAACTTACCGGTTTGCAATGTAGTAGCTGTTCCGATGCTGATATCAGGATGTCCGCCAAAACCCATACCACCTGTAGTTGTTAAAGCAACATAATCAGTGGTGGCATTAACAAATGGAGAATAAGTATTACCGGTTGCAAGCAAATCATTTGTTGCTGAAGCCTGATACCATTCAATATTTCCTGTCCCTGTAGCAGATAAGTTAACAACTCCCGGCCCGCAAATAGTTGCTCCTGTTGCAACCGGTGTAACAGGTAAAGTAATAATATTTACATCTGCATACAATGTATCCGACTCACATACACCACTTGTGATTAAAACTCTGTAATTCATGAATGATGTTGGAGTGACTGTAATCTGGGACAGGTTATTAAGTCCAGTTGCATTTATCCAACCAGAGCCCGATGATTGCTGCCATTTATAACTAGCTGTTGGCGGATTTAGAACTTTGAGAATTGCAGATTGACCTGCACAAATATTGACAAGTGTATCCTGTAATACAATACCGACAAGATCAGGATAAACCACTATATTTATCTGATTGCTATAAGATGTTATACAACCCGAATCAGATGCAATTAATCGATATGTTGCAGTTTGCATTGGGCTAAAAGTATAAACAGAATCATTCGCTCCGGGACCGGTTTCATCAACCCATACGGTTCCAAATTTTCTTTGCCATTGCATATTGCCGCTATTCCAGATTACACTCAATGTGATGGAATCGCCAGTGCAAATAGTATCATTGGTAGCAGAGATAAACCCACCGGAAACACAATTATTTATGGTGACCTGCTGACATGAACTGAATAAACTATCGGATGTATAAATACAAACGTTATAAGTTCCGGGATTTTTATACATATGCCACGTTACCAACTTCGGTTCTTGAGTGCGGACTCCATCACCAAAATCATAAAACAAATCTGTTCTTCCGATAGAATAGTTTCGGACATGAATACCCGGAAATCCTGAAGAAGTAAAATTTGTGATTTGAAAATCCAAAAATGCCGGAGTACTAATATTTAACCATCCAAGAGCACTATCATAGCCTCTCACATTCAAACCATTTGCGTCAGTCCAACTTACTTCACCATCATTAATCACAAGTCCGGAAATATTTCCGACTACCTGAGCAGAATCTTTAATCCACTCCTTCAACTGCTGATTATATACCTGATAAAATACCTTAAGCGGTCCGGTTGCCGGATCTGAAAGATATGCCAGAACACGGTCTTCAATTAAATAATTTGTGAAATCAGCATTTAGTATTGTATCTATCATCCAACTATTTAATTCCTGATCATAAGTAAAAGCATATTGAGGGGAATTGAAAGTTTGATCATACGCAAAAAAGATACCTTTATCCATACTACCAATCAGCTCATCAATAGGAAAATATTTTCGTTGATGTAGCGATGCATCATAAACGGAAAATGAGTAGTCTCCAAAACATCCGGCATCTACAACAACATAATCGTCAGAAATATTAACCCAAAATGGACACCCACTGTTAGTGGTATTGATGGTGTCCGCAACCGGGTCGTAGAAATAATAATAAAAATAATTGTCATAATCTGTTTCTAAAAAGTATTCTTGTGATCCGGCCAACCAAGGTGCGTAAATATCTTGTTGGGTGCTAACATCCTGTTCACCTTCTCCCCAAATACTAATCCACTTGTGATACATTAAATTATATCTGTAATATTGGCTACTATACGAATAAGTCATAGAAGTTGGGCTATATGATTCATATAGTCTCTTAACCCACATGGTGCCACTCACTATATTTTCTTGTCTGGTAGCAGATAGAACCGGAACAATTGTTTGAACAGAAAATTGATGTAACAGGTAATCGTAAATCAGAAACTCCATTTTGGGCGCCTGAACACCTGGTGAAGTCCAGAATGTATAAGTGACTATGCCCTCATGATTTCCAGTTATAATAATGATGTCGGTCGACCAGTCTGTATTATACGTTACATTTGTTTGAAGCAATGAATCGTATACAGAACATTCAAGTCTCTGCTGCCCCCCATTGAAAGCTATAGTTGCCGTAACAGGATAATGAACAAATAAATCCTGTGATTTAGTTATTCCAAAAACCATGAATAATAATTGAAGCGTTATCAAAAAGCTCTTGGAAAACATTCTTCTTGCCATGATTTTACTGCTTTTGTAATACTGGTTTTATTTCCTACATCCATCCTTTTAATATAATTTAGTGATGACACTCCGATCTCCATGGGGATTATTATTTACCGTTGACTGAAGTACATAGTCATATTTTGTGCATTGAATTCTAATTGGTATACCATTGGATGCTATCGAAACTGCTATTGGATATTCCTAAAATGTAAAAGGTTGTTCTCATTAGGTGGAAAGTTAAGTCCATGAAAGCCAGTATCAAACTTAAAGGTTTTTTACCTTAAAATCACTCTGGCTTTCATTAATTATTGACAATCTATTTTTATTGAACAAAACGGCATTATTCCGCCGTTTTACTATATTATTTTAACAAGCCTTGGGAATTATAATGCTCCGTATAGCAGCGGTTTTCAGTTCAAAGTCAATTAGTGATTGAACACATTTGAATAGCTGAGGTGAAATTGTAAGGCAAATTCAGGAACATTCCCGACCAATTACCGCTCAATCAATTTTTTAAAATGAATAATATATAAATTTTACTTCACTTCCCATTCACCAATGCCGGATTTCCCATTTTACCTTTCCGGTAATCGTCGTAACACTTCCGTATTTCTTCTTCGCTATTCATTACAAAAGGACCATAGGCAAATACCGGTTCATTATGCGGGCGACCACCTAACAATAACAACTCGGTTCCTTCACTGCTAAAGATGTTCACCAGATTTTTACCACGCTCAAATAAAATTACCTGATTGGCCTTTGCCTGGACTTTTCCTTCGGTCTCCAGATTTCCTTTGATTACATATATAAAAGCATTGTGCGTTTCATCAACCGGAATGCTCAGCTTACATCCGGCATTCATGTTGATGTGAAAATAAAATACCGGAAACATGGTTTCTATTTTTGACTTTGCATCGAACATCTGGCCTAAAACAATTTTTGCCTTATACTCTTTTTCCTTTATATCAGACATTTTATCACTATGAAAAACGTTAGCTGTTGGATCGGTGAATTTATATTTAGCAGGAGCATTCAACCAAATTTGAAACCCATGATAAATTCCTCCATTTTTGTACAATTGCTGTCCCGTCTCCTCCATGTGAATGGCTCCACGTCCGGAATTAAACATCATGAAATCACCTTTGGTAATTTGAAAATCATAATTCAGACTATCACGGTGATGACCACTTCCTTCTAAGAAATAAGTTATTGGAATTACTCCTGCATGCGGATGTGCATCTACACGCAATGGTGTATCATTGGGATTTACTTTTACCGGACCAAATTCATCGAAAAAGACATACGGAGAAACGTAATCATTGTGATCACCTGCAAATGCACGAAGCACAGGCAGTGTTCCCACCATCGTTTTGTCGGTATTCAAAATCCGATAAACTTTTCTGGCTCCTGCCGCATCAAATAAACCTGAGGCAGCCTTCAATAATTCCGGAATAGCTACTGTTGCGCCAATTATTGCCGATCCCTTTATGAATTTCCTGCGTTCCATCTTCTAAAATTTCCCCATAAAAATAGGAAAATTTTAAATAATTGGCAATTGCATCAGTGAAAAACGAAGGATAAGTTAAATAATTGAAGAATATTAAGGATTAAAGATTTTTGTTTCTGAGAAGAAAACGAATTTTTGCGTTCTCTTTCATTCTCGTTCTACTTCTCACACTGCCTCACCCCCGCCCCCTCTCCAGCATTGGCATCTGGCTTCGAAAAAACACTTTTGGCTGGAGAGGGGAGAGGAGGATTAAGAATTAAGGATTAAGGATTAAGGATTTTTATTGAAAGCGATTTTCTTACGTTCTCGTTCCGTTCTCATTCTACCTCACCCCCGGCCCCTCTCCAGCAATGGCATCTAGCTTCGAAAAAATTTTTTTGGCTGGAGAGGTGAGTGTACTGCAAAGCATTTAGCTTAATCTAAATCAATCCCTTCTCCTGCCAAAGATATTTGTGAATAACGGAATGCTCATGCAGGAGAAGGGCAGGGATGAGGAAAAGCAAGAATGTAAAATCCTAAATGTTCTTTTTTCAAAAGAAAGAAAAATGTTAAATTTTATGGTGATTTATTTAAAAAGAAAAAGGAACATCCCTTCTCCTGCCAAAGATATTTGTGAATAACGGAATGCCCATGCAGGAGAAGGGCAGGGATGAGGTAAAACGGAATCTCATCGAAAATATTTGTGAATAACGTAATGTTGATGCAGGAGAAGGGCAGGGATGAGGAAAAACGGAATGGAAAATGTTGAATTCCCCTTTGTAAAAAAAACTTTACTTTTGTTCAGTTAATTATTTTTTCAACCGAGGATTTGGCAGGTCAACCCCTAACAACTTTTTTATGAGTAGCTATCACATATTAATAGAAGAAACAATAAACTACCCCGTGGTAAAGGAGCCAATAATCAATTATGCCAAGGACTTAAGAAAGAATCAAACACCAGCTGAGGTCAAATTGTGGAATTTGCTAAGAAACAGAAACCTAAGAGGGCTGAAATTCAGACGACAACATCCAGTAAAACCATTATTTATTCTCGATTTCTATTGCATGGAATATAAGATTGCTATTGAAATTGATGGAGGATATCATAAGAAGTATCTGCAAACTCAAGAAGATCAAGAGCGAACAATTCTTCTAAATCTAATGGGAATTAAAGTTATCCGATTTACCAATGAAGAAGTTCTAGAAAATTCTAGTTGGGTTATTCAACAGATAATAGATTCCTGTAGGAAGTAATTAAATTTAACAGATATAACAATCTTCCTGACCATTTGACTGAGTTTCCCATTCTTTCTCACCCCGGCCTATATAGAATTAAGGATTAAGAATTTTTTGTATGTGCTCAGAAGGGAATGTCTCTCCTTTCTCATTTGGTTTCTATTTGTCATTTGCCTCACCCCTTCCCCTCTCCAGCAATGGCATTTGGCTTCGAAAAAACATTTTTGGCTGGAGAGGGGAGAGGAGGATTAAGGATTAAGGATTAAGGATTAAGGATTTTTGTCTTTTAATTGAAAGCGATTTTCTTACGTTCTCGTTCCGTTCTCATTCTACCTCACCCCCGCCCCCTCTCCAGCATTGGCATCTGGCTTCGAAAAAACACTTTTGGCTGGAGAGGGAGGAGGAGGATTAAGAATTAAGGATTAAGGATTTTTGTCTTTTAATTGAAAGCGATTTTCTTACGTTCTCGTTCCGTTCCCATTCCCATTCTCATTCTCATTCTCATTCTGCTCCCATAACATCCCTTCTCCTGCCAAAGATATTTGTGAATAACGGAATGCTCATGCAGGAGAAGGGCAGGGATGAGGTAAAACGGAATCTCAGCGAAAATATTAGTGAAAAACGTAATTTCAATGCAGGAGAAGGGCAGGGATGAGGTAAAGCAGAAGCCTGCTGAAACACTTATGAATAATGAAATGCGTATGCAGCAGAAAAGCAGGGATGAGATAAAATAGATTCCATTCTTTGAGGTCACAATTTGTGACCTCAAAGAATGGTGTTCATGCCCAATCATCAACTAACAGGTTGCTGTCTTGAAATTAGATGCAGGATCAAGATCAGGAACAGATCCATACACGAATGCTCCGAAATTCTTATCCTCTTCACAATCCTGATGACAGGTCACAACAATTTTAATGTCAGCTACTTCATTTACATCAAGATAAGCTAGATCAATCTGAATATTTGAGTCAAAATACTCTAATAAGTTGCCTCCGGACCGAATAACAGAAACCGATGAATTCCAATAGACCGTACACTTGGAATCATTGTTGTCTTTGCATTCTTCGCTTACCTTTTCGTAACCACACATTCCAACTTTTTTTTCTTCAACAAGAACATTTTCTACTCTTACACCTGGTGGAAGTAATACAATTGCTCTGACCATACGTGCGGTATCGTCATTGTTATTTAATACCTGAAATGAAAAAGTAAGTTCACCACCACTTCTGGATGCTGCAGGACTTAATATCTGCAAATTTGCTGTTGAGATATCCATAATTAAAATATTTTTCACCTACTCTTCAAAGGATTTTCGGTAGCCTCCTATGTTATTTTGATTCCACTTTATTGATGAAACAGAATAACAAAATTGGTTCACAATTCTGTGGTGATCAATCCGTAAAAAGACGTATTTAAGTTAGATTTGAGTATTATCGTATCTCTTCCGAAACTCCTTAGGAAATTGATTCTGCTAAGCCATATCCAGTTCCAACAAAGGTTGTCGATTGTCTGAAACTAAACCTTCCCTTTCCGGAATGTTGAATGCTCATTGGAAGTAAAACTCCCTTCAAGCATCAAATTCTAAATTATATCAAAATAATTCTCCGGGATGGATAGTCAAAAACTCCTGCCACGGAATCCCTCCAGTTCCTATTGAATAAAATTTGTGAGGATGAAATGATTTTTGAAATACTCCCATTCCCGAATTTACATCATTACCGGTTTTAACTTCAATCGCAACAATCTTATCGTTCTTTTCTAAAATAAAATCAACTTCATGATTGCCTTCCCGCCAGTAATATAAATTAAAATCTTCTTTTCTAAATGTTAATAAATAGGCTCCAATTGAAGACTCTACTGCACGCCCCCATAATTTTGGGTTTTGTCGCGCCTCCTCAAATAATTCTGTTCTGTATGCATTAACAAGTGCTGTGTTGTACGTCTGAAATTTCGGACTCGATGCTTTCCTTCTTACTTTTCCTGAAGCATATTTTTCCAATCCACACAACAACTCAGCCTGATTTAAAAGAGTTAAATAATGTGCAAGCGTGGTTGTATTTCCAACATCCTGCAATTGACCCATTAGTTTGTTGTACGATAGTATCTGCCCGGAATACTGACTTCCGGTTTCAAATAAATTGCGAAGTATTGCCGGCTTATCCACGCGGTTCAACATTAATATGTCTTTTGAAATGGCCGTTTCAGCTAATGAATCACGAACATATGCTTTCCATCGCGGCTCATCGTTTATAAAATGTGCAGCACCCGGATATGATCCAAACCATACATACTGTTCTGCAGTAAAATCAAAAGCCTCCCGCATTTCATGATATCTCCAATGTGGAATTGGAATCATTTCAAATCTTCCAGCCAATGATTCTGTGAGACCTTGTTGTAAAATAAGTTTTGATGATCCGAGAAGCACTACACAAAATGTTTGTCCAGCTGCCTTGTCTTCATCCCAACACTTCTTGACTGTCTCACTCCATTGGTGGATTTTTTGAATTTCATCAATAGCCAAAACAAAACCATTCGAATGTCTGGCCGATTCCATGCGTGCCCTGTTCCACAACTGCTGAATCCAAACCTGATCAGTTGCTGCAACAGCGTCGGCAGACTCAAAAATGGAAGCTTTCTTTGAATTTTGTAATACCTGTTGAACTAATGTCGATTTCCCTACCTGACGAGCTCCAACAACTACTTGAATTAATGGATTTTGCTCTTCTAATCTATTTTCAAGTACCTTATATTCAGCCCTTTGTATCACCTTTTTCATTTTTACTCAATATACTGAGCAAATTTACTCAATATATTGAGTAAAGTCAAATATAGTTCATAATATATTTAATTTTAACTAGTTATGATACATTGGTTGTCGACAAATTAAGGAGCAGACATTTCTCCATTACTCCTCCATCCCCGGAAACATTGCCGAAATTACCAGCCAATCTTCATCCATGTACTTCATGTGGAATGTTGCTTCACCTGAAAAATGAATTGGTTCGATTCCGCTACCACCAATTGCATCGAAACTAATACTGGCCTTCCTGATACACTCAACGGAAGTAATGTCAGCATGCAATAATTCATATTTAACATTGCTGAATTCATCAAATGCCTGACGAAAATTACTGAGGTCAGCTGAATTCGATGTTCCTTCTAAAGAAAGTGCTTTGCCATTAAGCCGCTCTTCACTTTTGAAAAACATTTCTATAAACTCTTCACATTTTTTTCGTGTATCGAATTCATTTAAGGGATGAATATCCTCATAAAAATAGTGCGATCCAATTTCTGAATCAGGCATGTTCAGAATGGGATGTTGAAATAATTCTTCGGTTAAAAATTTATAAATCTGTCTTTCATCAATTTTAGAAAGGACATCGAATATTATTTTCTTTTCAAACAGCAAATCTGCTATTCGCTCCAACTCCTGCGGTATTTGATCATCACCCAGGTCACTCTCTTTTACAAAAGCTGGTTTGCCAATAAAATCATAAATAGGAATCGTTTCTATATCTTCAAACTCTTCCAAACAGTTATCTGGTTCTTCCAGAATCTTTAAAAGTTCATTTTCCAGCTCCGGAGGTACATCAGTTCCCGGGAAAAAACATGATGCTCCAATTCCGCACTCAGCCATCATTTTGATCTTCAGTAATTCGTTCTCAAAGCGAAGTGATTCCTCACCATCTTCGGGTAATAAGTTTTGTGTCATAGGTTATTTATTAGTTGGTTAAAAGGATTGAAATTTCTCAATTCATTTAAATTTAACCAAATAATTCCCTAAACGAAAGCCATCGTTAACTCGGTCAGGTTAAACGTTAACCGGATGTATATGCGTTTAATATAAAAAGGAAGTCCGACTCCAACTTAGTGTGCACATTGAAGATTCCAAAGAGAGCATCTAACTTGATTAATTAGATATCACTTTGAAGTGAGAAACACTCTCGCGGTCATAAACTTTTAAAAATAAGAAACCTTTTTCTTTAATATCGAAAGTAAAGTTAACCGCATTCGGATAATGACTAGAAATTTGTTTTCCTGTTACATCATAAACTTCAATCTTACTAATAACATTGCTTCCCGTTAAACTAACAGTTCCATTCGTGGGATTTGGGAACAAGTTCCATAGTTTATCCGACGAAGAAACATCATGGAGACCTGTTAAATAATTTAGCTGAGCAACGTACACATTTGAATTACCAGTAGGTACATTAATCACAATATTTCCAAAGTGTAATGTACCCAATTTATTACTTCCCGTACTTGTTACACCACCCATTCCATCAATAGCAATGCCATGGACTATTTCCTGGCTTGGTCCGCCACCACTATTAGCCCATAAAACATTTCCTGCTGCACTGTAACAAGCAATGAACACATCCGAAACACCATTATTCAATAAAACTGAAGGTCCGAAATTAAATGTAGATGTTGAAAATTCACCACTCAAATAAATATTCCCAAATTGATCTACCTCAACAGCCTTCCCAATATCACCCGACAAACTCTCGCCCTCACTTTTAGCCCATACTACATTTCCAAGAGCATCGAATTTCACCAATAATAAATCTTGATTTAATCCGGAAGATCCGCTATTTGTCAAAGTCTGACCTCCAATCGTACAAGAAGTGCCTCTAAATTCTCCGGTAACAATTACATTTCCCAGTTGATCGACATCCATCCCATATGCACGGTTACTTCCATTACCTGTTGCTACTTGAGTCCATAACAAGGTTCCAGCGTTGCTATACTTGGATACAAACAGTTGAAGATCTGAAGTGGGAATAATGGCACCTGCTATATAGGAATTGCCCGAATTATCTATAGCAGCCGCATTACCAAAATCACCTAGTGCTGCACCATCTGCCGCACCCCAAATTGCATTCCCTGATGGATCATAACGCACGATGAAATACTGGTTCAAAGTTGAAGGAGCAGGGTTCGCTACCTGAAGAGATCCGAAATTCAATAATGGACTCTTAAAAATACCAACTACTACACTATTCCCATTTATGTCAACATCGATCGCACGTGCTTCTTCATCATCTACTCCTCCAAAATTTCTGGCCCAGATAAAATTGCCGGCAGTATCATACTTGGCAATAAATCCATCCTGTTTACCATAATTCGTTAATGTTGTAGTGCCTATCGTAAGTAGAGAATCTGTAAATGATCCGGTAATATATACATGTCCATTTCCATCTAAGGAAATTCCATGTCCTACCTCATATCCGGGTTGTCCAATTTTAAAAGCAAATAATACATTCCCGGCCGGTCCAAATTTTACAAAATACATATCAGCTGTACCAGAATTTAACAGTTGAAAGTTTCCGAATTGAATGGTATCATTTATATAATATCCTGTTGCATAAACATTCCCGGCTGCATCTGCAGCTACATCGTAGCCTTCGCTGTAAGAAATACCACCTGTTGACATGGCCCATTCCCAGGTTGTTGTCTGGGAATTAGCTTGAATAGTTGCACATAAGAGCAATATGGTTAACAGTAAATTCTTACACATAGGAATGTTTTATGGATTATTTATACAAAATTAATTAAAATCCTGAGTAAATAACCAGCACTTGCAGATTTCATCTGTGCTACAATTCTTTCCTATTTATTTGACAACAACTTATAAAGAATTTTTCATAATCTTGAATCCCGAACTTCTCCGACAGATAAATCTCTTACTACATCAACACTGTTGGGCTCCCATGGCATCCTGAAATTATTCGAATATAATTCCGCCATTGTCACATAGTGCATTTTACTGATGACATTATTATTGATTTTGATATAGCGGAATCCCCTGAATGCAGGTCCCGGACGTTGCGGATTTACACTTGCGTCCTTTCTGTTGTTTGCTTCAATCGGACCCAACGCAGCAGTTTGCACAATTATGGGACGATGCTGATTCCACCAGCTTTCAGGTGAAGAAGCATTGATCAACGGATTCGGATAAGTGGGTACACTTAAACTTTGGATCGACTGCCAGGGAACAAAATCATCTCTGTGATCCACAATCCGTTGAATTGGTGCATTAACAACTGCGGAATTTTTTGGATAAATACGCACCTCTTCCGTTTCTGTGACTTTAAAATATACTAGCTGTCCGTTAGCAATTGGTGTTATTTTCTTATTGTATTTTGTTTTATAATATTCCGTTGGATTCTCTGTATAAAAATCCATGTAATATCTCAAATGGTTATCGGTATCGCTCCATCCTAATCTATATTCCACACGCTTGTGACCATGACCACTCAATACCAAATCAACTTTTCTTGTTCCGGATTTACCATTGCATAGTTTCAAGAATTCCTCTTGCTTACCCTTAGAAACGCCATAATCTAAAAAATCACCGGGACTCTTTCTTTTGAAATTTCTGGAATTCGACCTTAGCCAGTCAGAATATGGTCTGGTGTGATCAGTATGCCCGCCCTGCAGTGAAAAACCTATATAATCACATCTGTTTAAATATCCGCCAATCAATTCTTTGTTTACTTCAGGATGTTCGGTTTCTCTTAAAAAATGTGGCATCTCATTATTCTTAGGATTCAAAGGTGGCGCATGCATTCCAACAATTACAACACCATCAGGAGTTTGCTCCAGGGATCGCTTTAACATTCCTAATTTTTCATCATTTAGTCCTACTGAATCAGGATTGGAATCAACAAAATTCTCTTCTGATTCATTCAGAAATCCTAAAATGTATTTAAGTGAATCTTCAGCTGATGCTCCTATAATGCCATAGTCAGATTCCGTATTTATCATGACAAGTTTGTTCTTACCTAGCTTAACAACATAATTATCTACCTGATTAATCAAATTATGATATTGGAACAATGAGATCGTACTTACTGCTTCCACCTTTGAGGCAGCCGTATTCATTGAATAGTATACATGATCCCTGCCCATAATAGCTTTTGCTTCATCAGTCGTAAGATTCATTGAGCCAAACTGATTTACTATTTCGTCTTTCCAACCAGCCGGAATTAAATCATAGTCACCATAATCGCCTGCATCAATACGTGCAATTAGATCATATGCATTGGGTCGGTAATCGTGGTTACCCAAAGTGGTGAAAATAGGTATCTGCAATTCTTCATGGTTTTTTGAAGCGTTTGGTGGATAAAATTCCTTATCCGGATAGGGTGATTGTCCAAGAATTAACTTTTTAAAGAAACTAAAATTCCCCGGTCCGTTTCTATCATCCCCATTCTCAAAAATATAATCAACTAAATCACCGGTGAGAATTAACATGTCAAGTACACCCTTGCGATGCAACTTATTCGCATAAATAATGAGATCTCTGAAGCTATCATTGAAGTTTATAAAATTGTTAACACCTTCTGTTTTGTTTTTATCATGAAGGATTTTTCGGAATGAATCTAGTCTCCTCGAAACATGAAGATCGGTTGCATGTATAGCAGCAAAATTATCCCAGTTCGATTTTGCATAAAAGCAATGCGCAGATGAGGTTAACCACAAGTCATTGTCGCCTTTAATTACTAAATCATACAAAACATTATTTGATAATGTAATGTCATCCGAATTAGCAGGTGTGGCGAGATAATAAACAATTGGATTTGGACTGGCAGGTGGCAATCCACCACCAAAATCATCCAGGATTCCACCGGTAGAAATATCAATTCCTAAATCATGACCAAGTCTGGTTCTGGACACTCTTGCCCGTGCATTGATTTCATCAAACGTTTGAAGCCGGGTAAAAGTCAGTGGAATGGTATTTCTCACATTGGTAATAACGGGCCTTAATCCTATTCTGTGATTGCATATCGTTTGAATAAAATCAGGATAATGTTCTTCAAGAAGGCTCTTTTCAGTCGCTCTCAAACCACATATTACCATAGGATACGTGGAAAATTCTTCCGATTCAGCAAGCTTTGGGACAATAATCATTGGACTGCCTATCTGAGGAAAACTCAGGGATATCTGAAAAACATTAATGAATTCCGGACTCTCTGGTTTCCATAAACAACTCGTTTCAAAGTAAGTTATCTCTCCTATTGGAGTAATTATGGTGGAGGTTGCGGGATAAGAACTTTCTCCCATAGCTTTATAATGCGTATAACAGGCACCCCATACAGCATTCCCTCTGACATTCTTGGATGTATTCCAATAAATTGCTCCCCATTCAAAATAACTAACCCTGCCCGCTTTGTCATTCATCGCTTTTTCATCAGAAACAGGATATCCCAAAAGTCTCTTTCCATAAACAGGATGGTTACCAACTCCCCCGTATCTTAAAAATGCCTCAAGAATGCCTCCATGTACCTCATGTGCTCCGGTATTTGCATGCCAATATATATGTCCGAATTGATACTTCCGTACAAAACCTCCCGATCCGGAACTTTCAACTTCCGATATTGGATTTCCAAGATCTGTTCCTGCTAATTTTAGTGCATTATACTTGTTCGAAATTTCCTGTTGTGCAGCCATGGTTTTTGAGATTAAAATAATTTCCTCAAATGTAAAGGTCCATGTCCTTAACAGAAATACAGTAAAATACGTATATTCAGTATAGCAGAATGCCTACTTCGCAATATTCTTTAAATACAAATCATGCCGCAGCGCTTTGTATTCTTCCCAATTAAAACTTTTTAAATGTTCACAAGCAGCTTTGGCCCCATTCTGAAATAATGTGATTTTGTCTTGTTTACTCATCGAAAAATTGAGCCAGCTTATATCCCCGGTTTCTATTGTCTTTACAATTGCTTTCGTCTCTTCGTTGCCTTCAATAAAATCATTATCATAAAATCCTCTGAAGGTACTCAGAAATGATCCAAGATACTTACTTAATTTAATGGTCGAATGATAGTCCTCCTTTTCATTTATGCCAAGTCTCACACCTAAAGTTGGGAATCGGGGAACCGCTTTACTTAAATTATGAAATTCTCGAATGGGAAAATTTGACAACATTCCGCCATCAACAAATCGTGCAGACATTTTAATATTACCAGGGCCACCACTATCACGATCACTTAGACTGTTATCAACTGATACGCACTCGAAAAAAAATGGTATCGACATTGACGCCCGGACAAAAAGTGATGGATCAACAATTTCCATGTTATGGAAGTAATCTAGTGCCCGCTCAGGAAATTTTACGATTCTGTTATGCGTCAGGTTCGAAGCTATTAATACAATTCGCTTTGTGACTTTACTTCCTTTTATGCTTTCATCCCCTTTGCCGGTTCGTGTACTTGCTGTAAAAACTTCTGATTGTAACTTATCGTATAAATCTTTAGTTGTGTGGATTTTCATACAACCTAAAACTTTCCTGATATAATCACGCGCTTTGTTGCCGGGATTCAAACCAAATTTCATTCCGAGTGATTTTTTAAATCCCCAGTAAACCACCAATGGAGGCAAAAATGCCAATAGCGATCCCAAAACATACAATGCTATTTTCAGACCTATCAATGAAGAATCACTGTCTTTTGGAAAAAATAATCCTCCAATAATAAAATAGAGCACGGTGGAAAATAAAATCCAGCATAAAAAACAAATTATCTTAATGCCGATATTACTGCTTGTTTTTATATAACTATTGAGAAGCCACTTGATTATACCCGGCTTTCTATCTACAAAGTCACTAAAGTCATGATTTGCAATAATATGCGTTAATAGTTTGGATTTAGTGCCATCTTTATAAACACCATCTGGAATTGCTGCCAAACACATCGTATTAATTGCTCCCGCTGAAGTTCCGGCCACACTATTAAATCGCAATCCCGCTTTCTCCAGAATATAAGTATATCCTATTAGTGCAATTCCCCACATTCCTCCCCCTTCCTGAACCAAATCAATTATTTGATTACCACTTCCATTATAGACATCTGAATAAATCTTCCCTTCACTATCAGCAGTGGCAGCAAGGATATCTTTTTCATAATCTTTGAAAATTCCATCAGCAGACGCAAATAAATCCAGTTCATCTCCGGTATCGATTATAATTTCGGCCTCATGCAATTTTTTTACTAAATCCTGATATGTATCTGCCATATAAAACCGATTGTACTAAATTCCTTTGAACCTTCAATTACCTACAAAATACTTCCTTCTTTTCGACTTGTAACTGGATGAATCAAAATGAGATTTGGTCCACTCATCCGATTCATACAAATAACCGGCATCCGGATTATTTTGGTTTGTTTGACTCAACTTTCTTGAAATATATCTTGCATAATGATGATCAAAGATACGCATAAATTCGCCGAAAAATATATCCGCAACTCTGGTATCTCCTCGTATTACAACCATGTTTTCATCATTGGTTCTTTGAGAAGGTTTACTGAAATTGGCAGATCCTGTGATTACAATTGGATCATCACTCAATGGATCAATTAGCATGAATTTATTGTGAATATAATCATTTCTATTCAAAGGATTACTGCTTTCACCACGGAAGTTAATTAGTGAATTCTGATTGAAATACCCCCCGGAAGCAAAGATGACATCCCTGTCCCTCCCTATTATTTCGTCTGTTCGCAAATCATCATCTTTAACTATATATCGCAGAACATCATTCTCCTTCTGAATAATTTCTTGAAATGTTTCATCTAAATTAAAAGCAACCGTAATGCACATGATTTTTTTTGCTGATGCCATCAAATCTGCATACCACTGCAATGTTGTATTCTCTTCCTTACCATCACGTGGACTAAAAACACATGTAATGCTGTTTTTAGCTGGCTTTCCACTTGGAATCGTCGAAATTGAATTGACTAAAGGACGAATTTTGGTTGGTGTCAGATTTTGACTTAATAAATCCCAATAATCTGCATAAGATTTTGCTACATCTTTGTTACGAATTACATGTCCTACATTGGAATGTCCGAAAATTCCTCCAGCCGAAATATTTGTTGAGCCTGTCCATACTTCAACCGGTTTATTCTTCTTAAACAAAACAATAAATTTGTTATGCCGGAGACCTTCCGTAACAGTTCTTGGAATTACTGAATCCGTTTGATCAAGCCCGGCAGCCTGAATAGTTGCCAAATTTTCAACTTTATAAGGACTTGCTCCATCATAAACAATTTTAACATCTGCACCAGCCTCAACCGCCGACCTGAATGCATTCGCTATTGGCTGATAGTGAAATTCATATAAAGCTGCACGAAGCGAATAATCTTCATTTTTAGCTTGTCCGATAAATTGAAGCAGTGCTTCAAACAAACCTCTTGAAAGCCATTTCATCTCTCTTGAATAAGGCTCATTCTCATCAGGTACAGCATTTTCAAATTCCCTGGCATAGGCCTGAGAACCAATCACACCGCGGTTAAAATAAATATCATGTGATGTGTCATTCCCCGAAGTCGTAACTGATTCACTTTCGGTAGTAACATTAAGCACCAAAGCTTCATCCTCCTTCAAAGTAATGTTCTTTGAAGTCAGCCCATATGCTGCAACAATTCTGTACTGATAATTTTTCCCTTCCAAAGCCGTATAATCAGCCCATTGAAACGATTGGAAAGGATGCTCAGAAGTTGGCACCGGTGTGCCCGCTGCTAACCCTTTATCTTTATTTCGGAATCGTTTAATTCCTTTCATCCAATATTTCTCAATGACTCTTCCTCCTTCAATCTCTGACCGCTCTAACGCAAATCCCAGCAGATTTTTTCGCACAGAAACGCCGCTCGAAACGAAATCCCATGCAAGTGTTACCACATAAGTGCCGGCAATCGCCCGACCTTTTAAGAAATTGTTATTGGTTAATGCTGTTCTCATTTTAGTTGCTTTTATGAATTAATTACTTTGATACGTATTTATTAAGTATTCATGCCTGGCACTTATATACTTGCATTTCTGCAAAATCTAAGTACAAGTCCACACAAAGGTTATTTAAAGTATATACCTACTCAATACGCCTTTTGGTGTATATTTTCCGGTTAATTAAAGACTCTATAATTAACCGGGCAAATCCGCTGCTATTTTTTATCGCTCCCGGAACTCCTTAGGAAACTTCTTCTGCTCAGACAAATCCAGTTCCAATAACGTTTGTCCATTATCGGTAACTACACCAACTGTGAAAGCTCCATACGACCTAAATCTATCTATTGCTTTACCATCCACAAAGCCACTTGAATGAATTACATGGAAGTCAGGAGTAAATGATTCATGCAAATAGAAAATAACTTCGGAACTCAAAGGATTGCCGGAATCTGTACTTTCTAGCATTAAAGTGACATCAAAGTAACCGGGTAGTGATCCTTCTTTAACCTCTGCAGATAATTTTCGTCCATTTCTACTATTCATACCTCCAAATCTGCCCTTTTGCTGATCGAATCGATTGGTTACAGGAGGCAGTAATAATGATGGTACCAAAGTCCTCAATGTATTCTTTTTCTCACCTTGCTCTAACTGTCCATTCTTCTCCCGTTTACTTAGAGCATCATCTAATTTCTTGTTTTGTTCAGTTAGCTTCTGGACTTCCTCCTTAGTAATTACTTTACTAATTATTGTTTCTATAAATTTATATCCTGCTGAAGCAGCCAGTAAACAATATGCAGCGAATATTAAATAATTCTTAAGTGGCGGACAACCTTCTTTTTCAGTAATCAGTCTTTGTAAATTGTTAACGTCGCTTACCAGACTATCTGCTGCCATATTTGAACTGCTATCGACCTTCGTTTTAGGTACTGTGGTTTTAACATTTAACTGTACATATACAGTATCTCTGGTATTTCCAATACTACAAGTTGAATCCTGTAACTCACACCTGGTTTGAATATTATCCATTAATCTGCTATCCACCGTTTGCAAAAACAATGGCACTAAAAAAGTTGCACCTAAACCAAGTACAAAACATTTAATCCATTTATCTTTAAATTTGCCTGTGGCCGGATCAGTGTTTGATGGCATAAAAAAATTAACAGTACTGCCTAAGAATGCTGCAAACAACATAATAAAGAGTAGAATAGAGATAGACATGAGCTTGAGTTTAAATGAATAATCAAAATTGCATGTTTATGCGAGATGTTGTATGAGTCAAACTACGCCCCCAATACCCGTACTTTCCACACCGGGGAAAATACCCGGTGTGGAATCAATTGGATAATGTAGATTTACCAATCTAAACCTTAAAATTGTATTCACAACTTAAAACTATCATTATGCCTAAAACTGTATTTCTTGGTTCCCCTGTAACACATTCTGAATACTCAGAATTACGTGCCAATTGTTATCGTAGTTATCATTATGTTTCAAATTCAGGTTCATTAGTTTGCCCGATATTTATTAATCCACTTATTAATCTACAATCGTTTTACAATTTTTTCTCTCAACATACTAAAAATGTTAGCGGAGTAAGATTTTATCCCGGATTTTCACGTGATAAGCTAATATTAAGTATGTGCCATGATGATGTTGACACTACCACTACTTCAAATGTCTGGTCTAAACTTGAAAATAATTTATACCTCTCTCCAGACTTAGATTTGATAAATAGCGATCATTTAACTACCAGCCAATTGAAAGCCAGTTATGATTCTTCTGTTTATATAAATGGCCTAAGACAGCAGGAAGGAGACAGAACCAGAATTTCACGTTTTTATACTTTCGCTGAACTTCAAAAATTGATATCTGATAATGAAGTGAATGAAGACCAATATTCTAGTCACTTTATCCAAATAGAATGGGGAATGGTGTATGATGCAATGACAACAGTATTTAATAGCAGATGCCCCGTTGATAACCCTAATCAACATTATGGTTTTACCGTTTTGTTCCATATTAAAGACTCAAACGGTAATTCATTGATTGATACACAGCAGCGTTATGATCCTAATAACTACTTCCGTACCTACCTCGAAGTGGGCTCTCCTTGCCCTCCCCGTTGTGGAGATATATAATATTTGGTAAAGATGGTTCCATATGCTACTTTTAGCTGATAAATGTAACATATGGAACCTTTTTTATTGTGGCTGAAGAACGCAGAACTAAGTGTTTACCTTGCTATTATTGTATTCATTACAACTGTAGCATTGTATCGCCGTTTTGATACTCTGGAAAGAAAAATTGCTGCGCTTTTAGTTATGTTCTTTATTATTGATATCATCGGCTCTATCATGGCATTTATGAATTATGAAAACTTAATATTCTATAATTTGATGCTTTTCCCACAATTGCTGATGATGCGAATTGTCCTGGTAAATCATATATCTTATTCGAAATTCAGACATTATCTAAACATTTCATGCTATGCAATAATGTTTCTTCACGCCATAAATCTGTCGTTTATACAGGATCCATCCGACCTGGCAACGTTTACATTTATTCCGGGTTATGCATGGATCGCGGCAGCTTCTTTCTTTAGTTTGAAATTCCAATTGGAAAATATTGATATTGTCCCATTTCATTATTTAATTACATGGTTTTCACTCGCAACCTTAATCGATTTCGCCTGCTCCATTCCTATCTTATCAGTTTTAGGCTGGAGTAACTTTCTGAGCCAACCATACCTGATTCATCTTTACGACTTCAATGCATGGCTTTACATGCTTTGGTATACAATTATTTTAACCGGATTACTATGTACGAAGACTATGTTCAAATCGGTTTTGTTTTATCGGTAATAACAATCACTTTTCTTATTCTGATTTTGTTGCTGATAAATCTTATGTTATCTTCCCGAAACAAAAAACTTCGCCATAAAGCGGAGTTACTTCAGGCTCATTCCCATCAACGCGAAGCTACGGAAGCTGCAAGAATGGAAGTTGCTGTTGCTACTTTCAGCGACATATCACGTGATCTACATGATGAAGTTGGACAATTACTAACTTTTTCCATTCTACAGCTGGAATATCTTTCCTCAAAACCGGAACAAGAAAGACAAATACTCATTGATGAAGTTAAACAATCTGTTCGCGATTCACTCGATGCTATAAGAACTATTTCCCGTGGTCTGAATCCCGATTTTATTCATGAACAAGGTTTACTTATTTCTATTGAACATCTTGTTCAACGGGCTCAACATAAAACCGGCATTTCAATTGATCTGAAACCAAATCCAGAAATCAATGACCTTCCTGCAACTACCGCTGTAATTGTTTATCGCATCATTAGAGAATGTATTACTAATTCTGTTCGACATGGACAAGCTACCAAAATAGAAATATCCTTTTCAATTACCGAAAATGAAAATCAGGTAATCATTTCCGACAATGGAATCAGCAAGGATGTGAATGCATATAATGCTCCCGGTCTTGGCGCGAAATCAATGAGCTATTATGCCTCACTTATAAACGGGAATGTGGTTTTTAAAAACAATACCGAAAATGGAGTAACTGTGCTGCTTGCTTTCCCTGCCATTAAAAGTTAATTCCAAAATTCAAATGCAGATCTTTTTAACATAAGTTTAATGAACTAATCGTGCAACCTTTCTGTTTGATCATTCATCTTGATAGTATCAATCCATGTTTGCACAAATGAAAATTTTCAATATTTTACTAGTAATCAATTTGTTATGTTCCGGAGCTTTGTTTGCCCAGACACCATTTTGCGGCTTCGATAAGATCAAAAACAGCATGCTTGAATCTTCTCCTGAGATGCAGATGAAGGAGGAACAAATGAATCTTGCTATTTATGAATCCATCATCCAAAATAAAAACGTCCGGAATACCGGTGGCACATTGATCATCCCAATCGTATTCCATATCATGCATAATAATGGTCCGGAAAATATTGCCGATTCTGTTGTGGTGAATGCTCTCACAGAATTAAACCTCCGCTTTCAAAACGCTGCCCCGTATTTCGATTCTACCGGTAACCCGGTTAACATTCAATTTTGCATGGCCTCTGTCGACCCACTTGGTAATCCCACCAATGGAATTACGCGTACTGTGACGCCATTAACAAATATCGTTAATGGAACAGATGATGCCATGATGAAAAGCTTAAATCGTTGGGCGCCGTTACTCTATTGCAATGTTTGGGTCGTGAATAGTATCGATGGGGATGCTGCCGGTTATGCATCTTATCCAACCGGAGCCGGCTCTGCTACCGATGGTATTGTGATTGAATTTCCTTACCTCACCAATTCTCATGTGCTGACTCACGAAGCGGGTCATTACTTCGCACTCTTGCATACGTTTGGTTTTATTTGTAATAATTACAATTGCTTACTAAATGGTGATTTGGTTTGCGACACGCCTCCCGATACTTCGGCATTTGGAAATCCGTGCGGATGGAACTCATGCAGTTCAGATACACAAGACACTACGGGGTTAAGCCCTTTTCTTACGGATGTAATTGAACTTCCGAACTATATGGATTATACAAGTTGTCCATTATCGTTTACTAACGGACAAGCTCAACGGATGGAAATGGCGCTGATGATGTACCGCTCACTGTTATTAAACAGCAATGGTTGCGGCACTAATCCCGGACAGGCAATTCCTGTGGCAGGATTTAGTTTTGCTGTTGGTGCTTGCGATAATGGAACTGTAACATTTAATGATTCCTTATCGGTTGATGCTATTTCCTCTGAATGGGATTTTAATAATGATGGACTTTTTGAAGTAGCCGGAAGTAATTTTAACTACACATTCCCCGCTACCGGAACTTACTTAGTTACGCAACGTGCAATCGGGTTGGGTGGAATTGATACTACCTCACAACTGGTTTTTGTCAGAAAAGGAACAACACCAAATTACCCGATTACCTTTCCATCAACTTTAATCGATACGCTTCTTGTTTGTGCCGGCGACACTTTAACTTTTACCGGCGATCCTTCCGGAACATCATGGCTATGGAGTACAGGCGATACCACATCAACCATTTCAATTGTTGCCTCCAATTCAATACCCATTCAACTAACAATGACCGATTCAACAGGCTTTGTATGGACCACAACATGCACCCCTGCAGCAATTGAAGTTTATCCGAATGATGTTCCGGTTATCACAACAAATGATACCGTTGGATATTATTGCGCAGGAGATTTACTAACACTCCAAATTGTAAATCCCATACCAGGATTATACACCTGGCAAGTTTACAACATAGCAACCGGTTGGTTTAACACGGGCGATCATAGTTACTCTTATAGTTATTATCCGGACCCTACCAATGGAAGTCAGTTTTATGTAACATATTCCAATCCGGCAGGATGCAATTACAACAGCAATACTATTACCGTACAGCCACAAGCTATCCCTTTTCTATCCGGTGTACCTTTATTTGTAAATGGATTGACACTAAACTATCCTTCCAACAACGCACAATATCAGTGGTACAATTACAACACCCCCATTCCGGGAGCAAACAGTAACTTCTATACAGTAACCTCAACCGGTTGTTATTGGTTAAAAGCATGGAATTCCAACTTCCCCGCTTGCGATGCATACACCGACTCTGTCTGCTTTGAATTTACAGGAATTGAGGAGCTAACTAATGATTTCAGCATATCTCCAAATCCGGCAAATGAGTTGGTGACAATATCCGGATGGGAAAATTCCACAGCAGCTATCACATATCAAGTTTGGAAAACGGACGGAAAAAAAGCGGCAGCCGGAGAAATAAAAAACAAAACCGAATTCACCCTCAACTGCACATCATGGACTGCAGGCATTTATATTTTAGAAATAAATAACGGGAATAAAATTATTCGAAGGAAGGTTGTTGTGGAGTGACCATTCTTTTTCAAAACTGGATCAGAGATCCAGATATTTACTGCGTCGGCATCAGAGATACCGACGGGCCATACTCGAAAAGCTGGATCAGAGATCCAGATATTTCCTTAGTCGGCATCAGAGATACCGACGGGCATCCGATCCTGACAACCCAAATATGCGGGCCTCGCTGGAGGGATCTCCGATCCTGACTACCCAAAAATGCGGATCTCTGATCCGCCTCGCCGGAGGGATCTCTGATCCTGACAAATTAAATGTGCGGATGTCTGATCCGCCTCGCCGGTGGGATCTCTGATCCTGACAAAAGAAATGTGCGGATCTCCGATCCGCCCTCGCCGGAGGGATCTCTGATCCTGACTACCCAAATATGCGGATCTCTGATCCGCCATCCCCTACAACAAAACCACATCTATCAACCCCTTCATCCCAGCATAATCTCTTGCGGAACTAAAAATATAATGATGTGGCTCATCAACAATTTCAGCTCTCACCGGATTATCATGTATGTAATTCAGTTTTTGATCAATCATAGAATTACTTTCGAGAATTACATTATAAAAGTTGTCTTTCCACAATTTAAAGTCATGATGTTTTCGATGCATCATACCTGCAAATTCAAACAGATTTAACATCCATTCTTTTCTGCTTTCCACTTCTACTTTTAAATCAGCACCAATGGTGTGTGACGTAAACTTTTTAAAGTCACGCATGATATCTGAAATTGTGATCTGACCATTTACTGAGGCTAGCATATGAAGATGATTCGACATGATACACCATGCATGAATTACAAGTCCTTTATGTTGCTGACAAAATTTTAATGAATCAACTAGACAATGGCGATAACGTGCCCGTGTAAAAACATCTACCCAAGCAACGGTGGTTGTGGTAATAAAATAAATTTCTGGAAATGATGATAAAGTGTCCGCTGACATAGAAAAATAATTTAAGTGAAAAATAAATTGAAAAATGATTCTGCAAAGATAGGTGTTTTTTCAAAAAACTGGATCAGAGATCCAGTCATTTCCTTAGTCGGTATCAGAGATACCGACGGGCATCCCCAAGAATTAAAAATTAAGGATTAAAGATTAAGAATTGCCGAAGGGATCTCAGATCCGACATCTTATCTATGCTAATTTTTCACGCTTTTTAAGATTATAATGCCGATAATACATTTCTAACTTTAACTTCCTATTCCAGCTACAGATCATACTAATTCATTGATCTGTAATTATTTAGTTTTATAACAACCCTGTGATCAACAGAATTTTACTTAATTAATGAAGTTTAACTAAAAATACGCTTATTTAACTTT
>CAUJFJ010000326.1 GCA_963169675.1 Bacteroidota bacterium | reverse complement strand
CAAATCATCGGCTTCAACCAGATTACCTTCTGCCAATACCACCTTCTCAATTCTAAAATCCTTCGGCGCTGTAATTGTCGTCTCCATCTTCATGGCTTCAATAGTAAACAGTGGCGTATTTTTCTTGACCTGATCACCCGGCTTCACAAAAACCTTCGATAACATTCCCTGCAAAGGCGTTCCAATGTGCGTATCAGCTGTTGCCTTGGTATGCGCTACTTTTTTAACACCGGCTTTCTTATCAGCTACTTCAACTGAACGAGTCTGACCATTCAACCTGAAATAAACTACGCGGTTACCGGATTCATCGGGCTCTCCAACATACAACAACCTAATGATAATGGTTTTCCCCTGACCAATATTGACCAGAATTTCCTCATTACTTTTCATACCATAGAAAAATGCTGTGGTAGGAATTGCAGTTACATCACCATACTTTTTCTCGTGATTGAAATACTCTTCGAAAACTTTCGGATAAAATTTATAGGATAAGAAATCAAGGAAGGTCTGACGATCATCGAACTTTTGTTTGAATGCAGCAAATTCCTTATCAAAATCAACCGGTGAAATATGTGCGTTCGGTAAATCCGTGTATGCTTCTTCGTCCTTCAATATTATTTTCTGAAGTTCTTTAGGAAATCCTCCCGGTGGCTGTCCCAAATCACCTTTAAAGAAACTCTTTACTGATTCAGGGAATGAAATTGCATCTCCTTTCGTGAAAATATCTTCTTTAGTGAAATTATTCGATACCATATAAAGTGCCATATCTCCAACAACTTTGGATGAAGGAGTTACTTTAACAATATCACCAAACATTTCATTCACATCTTCATAAGCCTTTTTAATTTCTTCCATCTTATCTTCCAAACCTAAAGAAGCAGCTTGCGGTCGTAGATTGGAATACTGACCGCCGGGAATTTCATGCTTATATACCTCAGCATTTCCGGCAAGCAATCCCGATTCAAAAGGATAATAATGCTCCCGGACTACTTCCCAGTAGTTAGAAAATGCATTCAGGGAATCAATATCATAAGGCATATATCGTTCATGGCCTTTTAATGATTCCACCATGGAATTAAAATTTGGTTGCGAAGTGAGTCCCGATAAGGAGCCCAATGCAACATCAACCACATCCACTCCTGCTTCAATTGCTTTCAAATAAGTAGCAGGCTGGATGGAAGAAGTATCGTGTGTATGCAGGTGAATTGGAATTTTTACCGTTTTTTTCAACGCATCAATCAATTCAACAGCGGCATATGGCTTTAATAATCCTGCCATATCTTTTATTCCCAACATGTGAGCACCCATCTGTTCCAGTTCACCGGCCAGATCGAGGTAATAATTAAGATTGTATTTGGTTTTACTTTTATCCTGTAAATCTCCGGTATAGCAAATGCAGGCTTCAGCGATTCCTCCTGTATATTCTCTGACTGCATTGATAGAAACCTTCATGCTTTTATTCCAGTTAAGCGAATCAAAAATCCGGAACACATCCACACCATTATCCCATGATTTTTCTATGAACTTCACTACCAGATTATCGGGGTAAGCTGCATAACCAATTGCATTGGATCCTCTGATAAGCATCTGCAGCAAAATATTTGGGACTGCTTCACGGATCAGTTGTAATCGTTTCCAGGGACATTCATGAAGAAAGCGAAGAGCCACATCGAAAGTTGCACCACCCCACACTTCCATGCTGAAAGTCTGCGGATGCATAATAGCAAAGTTACGTGCCACTTTCATCATATCGGTTGTGCGAACGCGCGTTGCAAGCAGCGACTGGTGTGCATCACGCATGGTGGTATCGGTAAAATAAACCGGCTTTTCATTTTTCAGCCATGCAGCAAATTTTTCCGGGCCGAGTTCCGATAACTTATTTTTGGTTCCTGGCTGGTGTGTTGCACCAGTTGGAACCTGAGGTATACGAGGTACCCTAAACACTTTTGTTTTATCAACTACTTTCACATCGGGGTGACCATTCACCATTACATTTGCGAGGTATGAAAGTATTTTTGTTCCACGATCCTGCTTGTATGAAAACGCAAAAAGCTCGGGATATCTTCCTATAAAATTTACCGTTGCTTTTCCTGCACGGAATTCAGGATGATTGATTACATTTTCGAGAAAAGGAATATTTGTTTTTACACCTCGAATACGAAACTCCATAAGTGTCCGATTCATCCTTTGAGCAGCATCCGCCAGATTTCTTCCTGATGCAGTAACTTTGGCAAGCATGGAATCAAAAAACGGAGAAATCTTTACCCCCTGATAGGAACTCCCCTCATCGATTCTGATTCCGTAACCTCCTGCATTTCTGTAAGCAATTAAAGTTCCATAGTCAGGTTTGAAATCGTTCTGCGGATCTTCAGTGGTGATACGACATTGTATTGCAAAACCATTACACTGAATCTGCACCTGATGCTTGATATCAATTTCAGGTGATGCCAATGATTTACCATCGGCAATCAGAATCTGACATTTTACAATATCAACACCGGTAACCTGTTCGGTAACGGTATGCTCAACCTGAATCCGAGGGTTTACTTCTATGAAATAAATATTTTCATCATTGTCAACTAAAAATTCAACTGTGCCTGCATTGTAATAATCGGCATAAGCGGCGATATCCAAAGCATAATTATAGAGAGCTCTTTTAGTTTCCGATTTTAAATGTGGCGCAGGAGCAATTTCCACTACTTTTTGAAAACGTCGCTGCACAGAACAATCGCGTTCAAATAAATGTACCAAATTTCCGAATTGATCTCCCAGAATCTGTACTTCTATGTGTTTCGGATCATCAATAAACTTCTCAATGAAAATGGTATCATCACCGAATGCATTTCCTGCTTCACGCTTTGCTTCATTAAATGCTTTCTCCAACTCATCTTCCTTACGAATCACACGCATTCCGCGACCACCACCACCGGCAGCAGCTTTAAGTATAACGGGGAAGCCTATACGTTTTGCTTCTGACAAGGCGATTGATGCATTTGCCAGAACTTCTTTATTCCCTTCAATAAGTGGTACGCCGACTTCACGTGCAACTTTTTTTGCTGCAACTTTGTCGCCTAACATTTCCATTGATTCCGGAGATGGTCCGATAAAAATGATACCTTCCTCCCTGCATCGGGTTGCGAATCTTACATTTTCAGATAAAAATCCGTATCCTGGATGAATGGCATTTACCTGATTCTTTTTAGCAACGGAAATAATCTCTTCAATATCGAGATAAGGCTTCAAAGGATCCTTGTCACCACCAATCTGATAGGCTTCATCAGCTTTATATCGGTGTAATGAATAACGGTCTTCATAAGTAAATACTGCAACTGTACGAATTCCTAATTCCGCTGCTGCCCGAAGCGCTCTGATTGCGATTTCCCCACGATTTGCAACGAGGAGTTTTTTAATTACTTCCATAAAAAGTTTATTTTGGTTACTCTGTAAAGATAAATGGAGATACGAAAAATTGCTGCTTGCTGTTACAAAAGTAATCAACAATATAATGTTCTGAGAATCAAATTGAGTGGACTTTTTGAATTAAAAATCATTCGATTCAATGCACTTTACTACTGAAAGCCTTGCTTTCACAGGCTTTGGTATGGTCCAACTCGCAACAAAATCAACTTTGATCTTTTGATTTTACAACAGACGACAATCCCCCTACAACGACCACCATTTCCCCCCGGGGTTCGGTAGTTTTGAAATGATCGCTTATTTCCTGAAGTGTGCCTCTGATGGTCTCCTCATACATTTTTGTCAATTCGCGT
>CAUJFJ010000325.1 GCA_963169675.1 Bacteroidota bacterium | reverse complement strand
AATTTTGATATAATTTGCCATTCTTTGGCCTTTAGCGGCTGAATCATGAAGCAATCCATCAATTGTATTGTCTGCGAACTGGGAACCATTACTGCTTCTGCAGCCTTTTTCATTGAGCATATTGGCTACTGTTGACTTCCTTATATGTTCTAAAAAAAGGTTATGTATAAGTTTTCGGATAGGACGCCACAAAATAAATAACGTGTAAAGGAATCACAATTCTTATTCTTCAATTATCAATTTCCCTATTGCTACTTTATTTTCAGAGGTGATCCGGCACATATACAAACCAGAGCTAACTATTCCTTTCAATTCTAATTCATAAACAGAAGTCCATGCTGTTAAATGCGTTTGATAAATAATTTTTCCGAAAACATCTGTCAATTGTAGCAGAGATGGTTCATTGCCAAAAACAGGAAAAGACAATCGAAAATTGCCATTCCCTGGATTGGGTACGATTTTTATAGTATATCGATCAAGATACGAATTTTCAGTTAATGACGTCAAAGAATCACAAACCGAACCGGAAATTGAACCCAATTCATAGTTTGGATGATTTGGAACGGAAAATCCATTAGATCTAGGCAAGGCCAGCCCACGAGGAACCGCATCACAACTCAATCCCGGAGAATCCGGATAATTGATCACCGTTAAACAATGGCTACTGGATGGGGTACTGACATATATTTTTCCATTGGGAGCCAATTGCATTAAATAAAAGTAAACATTATAATTTGGACATGGTATAGTGTCAGGTTCGGCAACTATTACTTTTGAATTTGCAATATTAGTTGCATAGGTATCCCATTGTACAATTTTGCTATATGAACTAGTATACAAATATCTGGAATTCGGTGAAAAGGCGGCACCGATAGAGCCATAATGAATCGCATTAATATTTGTTATATTGATGTAATTACTAAATAGCCCCGAACATCGGTCAAAGTCAAACAAATGAATTCGACTTCCTCCAAATTGGAAAAATGCATACTTTGAACCATCAGGAGAAAAAACAGACTGTCCTTTGAATTCTAAGCATAGAGGTCCTATATTTTGATAAAAAGGCCCAGTTATACCTTGAGGGGATATAAGAAAGGTCATAAATTCCGAGGAGGAATCCCGGTGCGAAATCACCCACCAATCCCTGCCGTTGGCATGTTTGCAGGCAGTTAAAGAACCAATGCTTGCTAATTGCCTTAAGGGCAAACTACCTACCCATAAGTGTTGATTTTTGGAAATTACCGCTCCTCGCCCACTGTCTAATGTCATATCAATGATGGAATAATACAGGGTATCGCAATAATAATAAGGGTAGGGGAAAGCACTAAAATCGTCGCTGTAATATCCCTGATGGATGAGATAATACCTGTTGGGATTGCCAGGGTCATTTAAAGGCAGAGCAGCTTGAATTGCGTTAACACCGTATGCGCCATTTACAAAATAGTAATCATTGCAATTGGGATTCAATGTATCACCATTCAACATGGTGCTGTTGAAGGCATTTTTTATAGTTATCCCATTCGTATAAAATAATAGATTTCCTGAAATGTCACTGATAGAAGTATTGGTATGAAGTGAGGCAAATGCAACGGTATCTAAAAGTACCATATTTGGTATTGGTGTTGAGAAATTAATCTCAAACAAATCATTAAATCCGTTCGGAAAACCTGATGTATTATAACCAAGAATCCAATGAGCATTTCTTTGACCTGAAGTTAATCCAGGCATGCATACAAACATTGCTACAATTAAAATTAATTTATTCATCGTATTATTGCTAACTTTCTAGTTTGTATAGAATCTTTAGTTTGCAACTCCTCTCGTCCCCTTCTCCTCCTCGTCCGATAGCTATCGGCTTGAGGTGAGGATCCCTACAAAGTACAAATCTCTATTCATGTAGACATTGCCATATTACTCAATCACCATTTTCTTCACCAACCGCTCCTGTTCCGTCTCTAGAACAAAAAGGTAAACCCCATCAGCCTTACCTATCATAGACAAATCTCTTGTATAGTACCCATTCTGTATCCGAAGCGGTTCCGAATAAACAACTTTCCCTTGCATATCATATACCAACAACTTGCCTGTTTGGCCTTTTAAATTGGAAGCATTAATAAACGCTTTCTCCCACGCCGTGTGGTAGAAAACATTTAGTGCAGGCTGTGAAATTTCAGGTGCTTCAGTTACACCTACCAACGTATCACACGGACTACCAGCGAGGGCGGGTAAGTCGTAATCGGGGTTGTTTGGGAGACCCCAGTAAGTACGTTTACCGCCAAGGTAAAAACTCCAGGGCTGGAAGTCGCAGGCTACACCTGCTGAATCCGGTGAATTGATGACGCTCAAATTCATGTTTTCTGTGTAGTACATGGTGGAATCATACGGGTATTGGTAACCTCCATTTGGTTGAACCCATGCACAACTGATATATATTTTTTCATCCGGTCCCCTTTTCAATGCTCCGATGGTGTACGGAGGAACTGCAGTTTGCCATAGCAATGTCTTGGTAGCTGCAATATTAGCAGCCCAGGTGTCAAATTGATATAATCGACTCCATGGGACCGTGGAAGAACTTACATACAAGTATCTACCTGATAAAGAGAATGCACTCGACCAGTACATTGGGTATGGCCCAACTGTCAGTTGTGGCTCTATAGTATTAACAGATGATATAATTCCTGTACAACGATCAAAGTTAAAGAGCTCGATTAAGCCCCCCCAATTGTTGAAACAAATTTTTGATCCGTCTGAAGATACTGATAATTGTGCGCCCGCCGTTCCATTTAAACTACCTAAATTTTTATAAGGCATGGCTGTAATTCCTGTTGGGGATATTAGGAAAGGATACCAAGTGTTGTTATATACCGGTTGACCAACTGGTGAGGGCTT
>CAUJFJ010000324.1 GCA_963169675.1 Bacteroidota bacterium | reverse complement strand
ATTTCCCAGAGTAGCGAATGTTTCTTTACTCATATTTTTACCACAAGCAGAACCGGCACCATGAGCTGGATATACCAATATATCGTCGGCCAGAGGCATAATTTTCGTTCTGAGTGAATCGAACAACATACCTGCAAGATCCTCCTGAGTTATAGTCGAGCGCTGTGCCAAATCGGGACGACCAACATCGCCAATAAATAGTGTATCGCCGGAAAAAATACAATAATCTTTTCCATGTTCATCTTTCAACAAATAGGTAGTCGATTCGAAGGTATGGCCGGGAGTATGTAAGGCTACGATGGTTAATTTGCCAACTTTAAAAGTTTCGAAATCTTTGGCAACATGAGATTTAAAAGAAGTAGTTGCATTGGGACCATAAACTATGGTTGCCCCTGTTGCTTTTGCCAGATCCACATGTCCCGAAACAAAATCGGCATGGAAGTGTGTTTCAAAAATATATTTAATCTTCACTCCTTCTGCTTCGGCCTTAAGCAGGTATGGTTTAATTTCCCGCAAAGGGTCAATGATGGCTGCTTCGCCATCAGATTTTATAAAGTAGGCTCCCTGAGCCAGACAACCGGTATAAATTTGCTCAATTTTCATGGTAAGTATGTTGTTTTAACAGTGCTTATGCCTTGTAACAAGTCAGGCACTTTTTGTTGCATGCTGATTAGAAAAATAAAAATAGTAAATCTACTAAATTAATATACATTAAAAATTGCAGACCACTGATACTTAAATCATTAATTTTAAGAATGACCTGATAATTCTCTATAAATGATATAAATTCCCATTATTAACACAAACCATCCGAATGCTTTTTTAAGTTGCTGATCATTTGTTTTATGTGCCAGTCTGTTTCCTAGAAATATCCCAGCCACAGCCAGAGAGGTGAAAATGCCAAGCAGAGCCCAGTCAATTTTAAGATGAACAATATCGCCGGTAAAGCCAATCAGTGATTTGGCTGCAATGATCAAAAGTGAGGTTCCGATGGCAGTCTTCATAGGTAATTTGGCAAGCAGAACCAATGCAGGAATAATTAAAAACCCACCTCCTGCTCCAACAAATCCGGTGAGCATACCGACCAGTACACCTTCCAGAAAAATAAGAGGTAAATTTAATTGGTGATTTATGGATGTATCTGCAGCAGCTCCATTTTTAGAGCCTCTGATCATGGTTATCGAAGCAATTACCATGAGTATGGCAAACACCATCATAATAAACAAATCTTTCGATACAACATAGCCTGCAAATGAACCTATTACATCGGGAATAGCGGGCATTATGAGGGCTCTGGTCAGAAAAACAGCAATTATAGATGGTATACCGAAAACTAAGGCTGCTTTCATATTTACCAATCCATCACGATATTTTTGGAAAGCACCTACTAATGCAGTAGCTCCAACAATGAAGAGCGAATAAGCAGTGGCATCAACAGGAGCGGTACCCATCAGGTAAACCAGGGCAGGAACAGTGAGTATAGAGCCGCCTCCACCTATCATACCCAATGATATACCAATCAGAACAGCAGCTAAATATCCCAGAATCTCCATCATAAAATTAATGCGGTGCAAAGATCGTATTTCATTTACACGAAACACAGTGATAGAAGTTACATAAGTTATTAATCACCAGAAAATTGGTATTCTGACCCGCATTTTCAAGTCCAATTCACTAAAATTGCCTAAATTCACGGTTCAAAAAAAATTAATTATCATGATTAAACACCTAGTGTCGGTTTTGTTGATTTTGCTTACGATTCATTCGGCATCACAAAGCCAGAACTCTTCTGCTGTTGCAAAAAATGTAAATGCAGCTGAATTTGCGAAACTAATTGCTTCTAAAGCCGGAATTATTCTGGATGTAAGAACTGCACCGGAAGTTAAAAAAGGAGCAATCGCCAATTCCGTTAATATTGACTTTTTTGCTGATGATTTTGCTGCACAAATTTCTAAACTCGATAAGAACAAACCCGTCTATGTGTATTGTGCTTCGGGTGGCCGCAGTGGTGAAGCAATGGAAATGATGTCGAAACTTGGTTTCAAAACTATTTACAACCTTGAAGGAGGCTATTCGGCATGGCTAAAAATGCATCCTGCTAAATGAGTCAAAAGGATCTGATTCTGGTAATTATTCAGGTTGCCTTATTCATTCTATTCATCATTATACCGGCTGGTTACGCGCCACCTATGATTCCTGCATTTCTTTCCTTTATGATGACCACAGCAGGTATCCTGATAGCGTCTGCCGGGGTTTTAACGATTGGAAAAGGTTTTACACCCTTCCCTACTCCAAAGTTAAGCGGACAATTAAAGCAGACCGGAATTTACAAGTACATCAGACACCCTATGTACAGCGGCATCATTATTTCAGGTTTAGGAATAGCATTTTACAATTCCAATATTCCCCGATTGGTAGTTTGCCTTATACTCTGGATATTTTTTGAATATAAATCGCGTTATGAGGAAAAACTGTTAGAACAAAAATATCCGGAATACAGCCAATATAAAACCGTGACCGGTCGTTTTTTCCCTTCAATTAACATCTTTAAAAAGTATATTAAATCTTAAAAAGAAATATGACAACACAGCAAGAAATAGCCCGTTTTGGTGTAGAGGTACCTGAATGGTACAAAGGATATGTAAAAGCATTAGGAAACCGCGATTTCCTGGATGTAATGAAGCAATTACAACAGGCAACCCCTTCTTTTCTGGAAGAAATTCCTGAACAAAGGTGGGATTTCGCCTACGCACCCGGTAAATGGACGATAAGGGAACTTGTTATGCACATGTTGGATACTGAACGCATTTTAGCTTATCGCACTTTACGATTTGCCAGAAACGACGCTACCGAACTGCCTGGATTTGATGAAGATGATTATGTTCCGTTCACTAATGCAGCTGCACGTTCAATCTCATCAATCATAAACGAATACAAGACAGTCCGGGCTGCAACGCTTTCTCTATTCGAATCATTCGATGAGCAAGCTATGATGCGGATTGGAACAGCAAATAATAAAAAGTTCTCTGTACTCCTTTCAGGTGTGATTATTGTCGGACACGAAATGCACCATCTGAATATTATCAGAGAGCGATATCTGTAACAGCTTAGCCTTTAGGAGCAGTTTCAGGCAAAGTATGTTTCCGTCCTTTATTCACAGTTTTTAAGTGCGTCATTAAGGGCTTAAAATACTCCAGCATGGCTTGTGCCGACATTTCAGTGCCAAGGTGTTTCTTTAAATGGGTTCGCCAGTCTTCAGTTGCTCCTGTTTTCATCAAAGCCTTTAGGAAATCACCGGTTTCTTTACTGCCCCAGTAATTGGTGGCATGAGGATCCTGTTTCAGGATTTTTGTGGCAATGTGTTGATGAAACTGGAATAACAAAACATTCGAGATGGAGTAATCATAATACTGGGCAGGATCATTGTTGATGTGCGTTTTGGTAGCAGCATCACAATATTCCTCGCCTCTGAGAGATGGCGCTTCAATTCCCTGATATTTCTTCACCAGATTCCACCAGGTTGAGTTAAAGGTGTTTTCAGGAAGATTTTTGGCATAAATTTCACTTTCAAAACGGGTCATCACACCTGCTCCCCAGGGAATATGAACGATGAAATCGAGTGCCTCTTTCATGAGTTGCTTCGTTTCATCCACCTTCAGATTTGGGTCAACCATTCCTTGACCCTGTAAAAATGGCTTTTGCAATGCAGCCAATCCAATCAAACTTCCCATTGCCTCATGATATCCTCTGTTGGCTCCGTTTCTGAGAATCAGAGGCACCTCGGTTGTAGAATAACTCATGTAGTAATAGATGTGCCCGAGTTCATGCAAAACAGTTCCCCACCACTCTGTGTTTGGCTCAACACTCATGAGAGATCTCACATCTTTGTCATTGTCCATGTGCCATGCCGAAGCATGGTTATTTTTCTTGTAAGGAGCCGTTGCCTCCAATGGATATAAACTGGATTTTTCATAAAACGATTTTGGAAGTCCGGGGAATCCCAAAGACTTATAAAACTCTTCTCCTTTGGTCACGATGTACTCCGGACCTTGTCTTTTTAAGTAATCATCAACATTCAATCCTTCTACTTCTACCAATGCCGTCCAGTCTTGTCCCCACCTGTTTGGCAGCCAATGAGCAGGTAAATATTCCGGCACCGGTTGCTTATATTTCTCTGCTAAAGTATATCGCGCCCAGGTATGAAGTTCCCGGTACAATGGCCAGATATCTTTCACCATCTGATCACAAAGTGCGAGCATTTCAGGTGTGCTCATACCATAATCAGAAACCTGATATGCAAAATAATCGGCATAGCCCAATGGCTTAACCGATTCATTCCGGAGATTCCTAAGGTCTACCAGCCCCTGTTTTAAATCTTTTCCAACCTCTTTGGAAGCTTCCCAAACAGGCAATCTTTTTTCAGGATTATCTAATGTGCGGAGCATTTCATCCAATTGGTTGGTGGTAACCGGTGAACCTCCCATATTATAAGCAAAACCGAATAATTTTTCGGTCTGCTCAGTCTCCATTACAATTTTCTTCTGGACCACCTGTCCTGCAGCTTCGGGATTTCCACCGGCAGCATATAAAATAAATTCCAACTGCTTTACCTGAATGGGAGTCAACTGAGATTTCTTAGCTAAAAATGCTTTAGCAGCATTAATATTCTCATTACTGCCGGTAAAAGTGGCGAATGCGGCATTGGCTTTTTGCGCTTTTTCGGCATTCGATGCATCACCTTCAACAATATGGGTATTCAGATCCCATTCTGCCAAATTGGAAGCAATCAGTAATTCCTGATACTTCTGATTGTACATCTCAAGATATGCTTTAACATCAGTGTATTCAACAGGCTGTGTTTCCGGTGAACGGAAAGTGAATGATAAAAAACCTATAGTACTAACTGCGATACAAATCAGGGCTAATTTTTTCATGTTCAGATTAATTTTCTATTAAACTTTGAATTAACTTTTTCTCTCTCTTCAATATGTTAGCAAGTGATGTTTTGCTTAAAATTTTATTGGTAGCTTCACGAAGTTCCTGCATCAGATTTCGGATACCACAAGTTGCTTCATCCACACACTCTTCACACCTTTGATAATACTTATAACTCACGCATGGAGTCAATGCCAAAGGTCCATCAAAAAGTCTGATAACAGAACCGATATAAATTTCTTCCGGTTTTTTAAGCAACAAGTAACCACCGGCTTTCCCTTTCTTACTCTGCAGGATGCCGGCTCTGTTAAGTTCCAATAAAATAACTTCCAGAAATTTCCTTGGAATTTTCTGCTGTGTTGAAATTTCCGAAATATGTACGGGAACATCCTTTTCCTGACGTGCCAGATATTCCAGTGCCTTAAGTGCGTATTTGGCCTTTTTCGAAAGCATAAAAAGCTGTGGTTTGAGGGTCTAAAGTTAATTCAAATTCTGCTTCCAACACTTAAATTTGAGGCTCATCGCATTAATATGCCATAGTTTACACCAATGAAGCGTAAAGGCAGTCGCGGACACCCTAATTTTAGCTACTTTTGCATCCCTGAAACAGAAACCAGTAACTTCATTACGATGCCATTTGCCAAAGAAATAAAGAAACGCCGAACTTTTGCCATTATCAGTCACCCTGATGCCGGAAAAACCACTTTAACAGAGAAATTCCTGCTTTTTGGAGGTGCTATTCAAACGGCAGGTGCTGTTAAGTCGAATAAAATTAAGAAAACAGCGACTTCCGATTTCATGGAAATTGAGAAGCAAAGGGGAATTTCGGTGGCGACTTCAGTGATGAATTTTGAATATAAAGATTTGAATATCAATCTACTTGATACACCAGGTCACAAAGATTTTGCTGAAGATACTTACCGGACACTGACAGCGGTGGATTCGGTCATTCTGGTAGTTGACTGTGTCAAAGGTGTTGAGGAACAAACCGAAAAGTTGATGGGCGTTTGCCGGATGAGAAATACGCCGGTAATCATTTTTGTGAATAAACTCGATCGCGAGGGAAAAAATCCCTTTGATTTGCTCGATGAACTGGAAGAAAAACTAAATATAAAAGTAAGGCCTTTAAGCTGGCCCATTTCAATGGGATCAACTTTTAAGGGTGTTTATAATTTGTACAATAAGAGTCTCTATCTTTTTTCACCAAATAAGAAGGCATCAGACGAGGATTCATTACCTATTAGTGGTACCGACGATCCGAAGTTGGATGAAAATGTTGGAAAATATGCAGTGCAATTGCGTGAAGATGTGCACCTGATTGATGGTGTTTATGATGCCTTCGACAGGGATCAATACCTGGCAGGAAATGTGGCTCCGGTATTTTTTGGGAGTGCTATCAATAATTTTGGTGTGCGTGAATTGCTCGATACCTTCACGGAAATTGCTCCTCCTCCCGGTGATCGCCCAGCCACAACCAGAATTGTGCATCCATCCGAGAAAAACTTCACCGGCTTTGTGTTTAAAATTCATGCCAATCTCGATCCCAAACACCGCGACAGAATTGCATTCCTTCGTATTTGTTCGGGTAAGTTTGAAAGAGGGAAATTCTTTCACCATGTGAGACTCGATAAAGACGTCAGGTTTAATAGTCCGGCACAATTCATGGCTCAATCGAAGAGTATCATTGATGAGGCCTACCCTGGTGATGTGATTGGATTGTATGATACCGGAAACTTCAAGATCGGCGATACACTTACTGAAGGAGAAGACCTGGCATTTAAAGGTATTCCGCGCTTCTCTCCCGAGATTTTCAAGGAATTGGTTAACACTGATCCTATGAAGACCAAACAACTCGACAAGGGAATTATGCAGCTTACTGACGAAGGCGTTGCTCAATTGTTTTTACAAAATGGCGGCAACCGGAAAATCATTGGCACTGTTGGTGAACTTCAGTTTGAAGTAATTCAATATCGGTTACTGCATGAATACAGCGCGTCCTGTAAGTTTGTGCCGCTCTCTGTTTACAAAGCATGTTGGCTGACCTGTAAGGATCAGGAAAAACTGAATGATTTCATGAGGTTTAAATCGTCGCAGATTGCAACCGATAAAGATGGTAATGTGGTGTATTTCGCCGACTCCCAGTGGATGCTTGATCAGATGATTAAAAACAATCCGGAGATTGAATTTCATTTTTTATCGGATAACGTTACATAATTTCTACTCAGAATGAAATTTCGTTTTTATGATAGATGATAAATGATAGATGGGGACACAGTGCAGAAAAGAATTTCTGCACTGTGTCCTGAATAAATTCTTCAATTACTCTCAGCCTTTTCATCACATTAAATTTCTCATACGCCATCACATTTCAACTGCCTTGAGGCTTTGTTACTTTTTGCTTGACCACCCTTCGGCGGTGCTCAGGGTCTTCATTGTATTAATATTCTCACTCACCATCATAATTCAATAGTCTCAATGCTATTTTACTTTTTGCTTGACTAAAAAGTAACCAAAAAGTCAAGAACAGCAACGGGAATGATAGATGATAAATTATAGATGTTTTTTTCAGTACTCTATTAATAAAATCGTTTATTCTGATGAAAGAAATATAATATTGAAATAGCAATTATATACATAGATTAAATCCTCCAATGACAGCGGCTTTGCCGCTAAATGACCAATGACGCAGCGTTAGCTGCCAATGACGCGGCAGAGCCGCAAATGACAGGTAAAAAACAGCTCCTGCTGTTTTTTACCAAATTGATGCGCGGGATTTTTCGTCACGGTACAATGGACTGCCGGGTTTTACATTAAAGGCTTTATGGAATTCCGGCATATTGGACACAATACCATTGCATCTGTATTTTGTAGGCGAATGGGGATCTGTGATTATTCTTTGAGCAGCTGCTTCAGGGCGGATATTTGCTCTCCATACAGTAGCCCAGCCAAGGAAGAAACGCTGATCACCGGTAAAGCCATCAATTTTTTCAGGAGCAGGTTTACCTTCCAGTGATTTTTGATAGGCATAGTATGCTATGGTTAAGCCACCTAGATCTGCTATATTTTCACCAAGTGTTAATTGTCCGTTTACCTTCAGAGAATCGTTAACACTAAACTGATTATACTGATCAACCAGCATATTTGCTTTCACCATAAATTTAGCAGAATCTTCTGATGTCCACCAGCTTTTTAGGTTACCTTGAGCATCAAACTGGCGACCTTCATCGTCGAAACCATGAGTCATTTCATGGCCAATAACTGCTCCTATTCCACCATAATTTACGGCATCATCGGCATTCGGGTTGAAGAATGGAGGCTGTAGAATTCCTGCAGGAAAAACAATCTCATTCATAGTTGGGTTGTAATAGGCATTCACTGTTGGAGGTGATATGCCCCACTCTGTTCTGTCGACCGGCTGTCCAATTTTATTCATGATCCTTTTGAACTCAAAAGCCGATGCATTTTGAACATTAGCATAGTAGGAATCTCTAGAGATTTCAAGTGCACTGTAATCGCGCCATTTATCAGGGTAACCGATCTTATTCATAATAGTACCCAATTTTGTCAATGCCTGCTCTTTGGTGACATCACTCATCCAGTCGAGTTGTTTTATTCTGTCACGGAAAGAACTTCCAAGATTGGCTACTAGCTCCATCATGCGTTTTTTAGTTTCAGGTGTAAATGCTTTTTCGCAATACACTTCACCCAAAGCTTCGCCCATCATCTCATCAATGGTCTCCTGAACCAGCTTCCAGCGCTCTTTCATTTCTGTAGCACCTGAAAGAACACCTTCATTAAATTTAAAGTCTTCATTTCTGAAATCATCGCTTAAGTATGGAGCGGCTGCGCGGACAGTTCTCCATTTAAGATAACCTTTCCAATCGGCTACTGGCATTTGCTGCAACATGGTGCTTGCTGTACTCAGGAAGGCAGGATTATTTGTTACCAGCTCGGATGGATTCTTAACTCCTAAAGTAGTAAGGTGCGTATTCCAATCGATTGAAGGTGCTAATTTTTGCATTTCTTCAATGGTTCTGAGATTATAAGTTTTTTCAGGGTTGCGCATTTCAACGCGACTCATGGATGCTTTAGCTAAAGCCGTTTCGAGTTCCAAAATTTTGGCAGCAGTACTCTGAGCATTTTTTTCATCCTCACCGGCAAGAACCAGCATTTTTGAAATATGTTCTGTGTATTGAGCACGAATTTTAGCGGATGCATCGTCTGTTTTCAGATAATAATCACGATCAGGAAGGCTCAATCCACCCTGATAGATGTAAGGTAGAACGCGGGCACTGTTTTTCATGTCTTGTTCTGCAAAAATGGCAAACAGGGCAAAATTAAAGTGTGCCTGCATTTCGGCTATTTTAGCAGTAATCCCTTTAACATCAGCAATTGCATCTATAGATTTTAATTCAGCCATCAACGGCTTATTTCCGTCTGTATTCAGTTTC
>CAUJFJ010000323.1 GCA_963169675.1 Bacteroidota bacterium | reverse complement strand
TTCCAATTCACTTTTGTCCATTGAAAAGCCACCAGTTGGTCCTTTGTCAGAATTGATAATGTTGCTTTTTGACAATCGCTGTAATATTTTTGAAGTATATGCCGAAGGTGATTCAATAGCTTCTGCCACATCCTTTAAGCTTACTTTTTTGTCAAGCAAGGATTGCTCAGCAATGAAAATTGAAGCCCTAATACCGTATTCACAAGCTTTTGAAAACATCTTTTACTTTTTATCGGTGCAAAGATAAGTATTTTTTTGAATAGTGGATATATTTGTCCAATATTTTTTCAAAGCGTAGGGAATTGGCTCTTTTGGGTTTTGCCTGTGTGTCGGGTTGTGCGGAAGGGGCAAACCCCAAATGTGCCAATGTGGGGAGGCTAAAATTATTTTTTAAAATGTGCGGTGGGAAAATTTTTAAAACCTTGCGTTGGCTTTAGTGTCGGCATACTGGTCTGGTCGGTGTCGAATTACAGCGAAATTGTCAACCGAGTTTTTGTCGCCCGAGAATTTATTTGGAAGTCAAAGTCTGGTCGTTTTGGTGTTCGTTCGATGGTTGCACGGTCATCTTTTAGGCTTGCTTATAACTCCTTAATTCACGCCACAAACACAATCAATTAAACGTGTATGAAACGCCTATTTGCGCTAGTTTGTGTCGGGTTATTCTGAAGGCATGATGTGCCGCTCTGTTCCAGCCTCCATAAAAATACATCATCAAAAACCAACTGCCTAATTTTTGGTGAATTTTTTGAACTTTCATACCACTCTCAATATTAAGCACTTACAAATATGGCTGCGAGACAATCAGAGAGGCCGAGTAAGTAGGTCATGCGTCGCAGGTAATAATGTGGCAATGAGCCGTAATGGTTTGGGGTCAGCTTGCACCGGAATAGGGGGTCAATATCTCGCCGGAATAAGCAGTGTAGAGGCTCAGAAATTCAAGACATTACGACGATACTAATGTTGTCGGCTGTTTTTTTCATTATCAATGGTATTCAAATTGTCCAAATCAGGTGTAGCGCTTACTTGAGAAACAAACCACATCGATCCTTTTGTTTTCCAAATTTTGGTAGCCCAAATTATACCAATGATCAAACCCAAAATTGCCAATCCAATTGCGATAATTAAATTGGTATTATTTTGATTGCTAAAATATATTAATACTCCAATTCCAAGACCTATCAAAAATGGTGATGCTACAATTTGTAACCATCCAATTATATCCATTATAATCTCAAAAAAATTAGACATTTAATTTTCTTTTTTATTTCTAATTCAACTTTCACTAAGGTTACCACTAGTGTTTTGGCAGTTACCGCTGGTCAGCCGGCTTTTCCAATCCAAAGATTGCTTGGCGATAACAACCATCTATAGCATGTTTTATTATTTTTCGAACGTCTGTTGGTAGTGAATAAATCGAGTTGCTACGAATGTATCTCTTGAACTTTGGTCAATAGTGTAGCCCTTAAGTAATGCAAAACCAGATATATTCTGTTTACCTGAACCTAGAATTGGTTGTTTGAAATCAAGATTATTTCCATATCCGGTGACCATTCTAATCATTGAAGTGTCACCGGGAACATCAAAGAACAATTCATATGCTTCGATCTCCAATTGCGGTTCAAAGAATTCAATATGCACCATAATGGAATCTTTTCTTTTCAGAGGAGATTTTTCAATTATTTTATAAAATGAACTTTTACTTTCAACTGTATCATTATTTTCTATATAATATACTGAATTAAGATATGTATTATTTGGAGATAATGACTCAGAAGTTATCGAGTCAATAATATTAAGAAGATTAATTTGATCATCAGAAAATAATATATATTCTCTTAAAACATTAATTTCATTATCTTGATAAAATTTATGTATTCCATAAGCCTGATCATTTAGATAAAATCCTTCTCTTAATAATTGTCCTAGTGTGTCAAGTTGGCGCATAAGTTTGTATGAGAATAATTTACCATTGACAACAGTATCGTCGAATTGCTTATACACAAATTCTGACTGACCGTTTGGAAATATTTTCTCAATCTTGAATTCAGAGTTGTCAGATGTATTTGATTGGCTGTTAAAGTTGCAACCTGTTAGAATGAAAATTGTCCATTGAAAGAGAAGTATTTTTTTATTCATCTTATTATATACCTTTATTGCCAATAATGATGTTGATTTCATAGTCTGACTTTTTATGCGTGTTGGTTACATATGTGCTTCTATTTAGTGAGCTTCCGATGCCACTTTCTGTCCGAGCATCTCCAGTTGAAGTATTTCCAAATTTTTTACTCCAAATTAGATTACCAAGAGTATCCAATTTAAATAGTAATCCATCTGAGTCGATTGAGTTGATAATATTCCCCTCTATTACATATGAGGACTCAACTTTATTTATGGTATTAAGACTTCCACCTAAAACATCAATTTGCTTTTTCCAAATAGGAACTCCCGAACTGTCCGTAGTGAATATCATTAACTTGATATCAGTTCCAGAGGATGTTAGAATTTCATCGTTACCAATAGCAATAAAACCACCATCTAAATAATTTTCAAAATCAGAAATTACATTAACCTGGTTACCATAGTTATTAGCCCAGATAACACTTCCATTCATATCTAGCTTAATTAAAAGACCTGTTATCGTTGTATCTGTATTTGAAGTAAAATTTGAATTCAGGTTTGTGTATCCTCCACAAATAATTGCCCCATCGATAAATTTAATTTGTGAAAGATTAAATTCCCTAAAATAGGTTGAATCGAAAATGAAAGTGGACCAAATTATGGAATCGTTACTATACATAATTAAAGCACTGGAAAAATAGTTATAAGTCATTCCAATTTGTTTTGAAACATGAGCTAAAACAAGACAGCTGCTATCATTTATTGTAATTATTTTTGATCCCGATAATGTAGTAAGCGAATCTGAGTAAAATGATTTAGTGGTATTGATATTTCCAACAGAATCAATTTCAGTAATTGCTATGTTGTTATTCGCTTGGAAAAAATAATCTGTAGAAAGTAATAGATAAGTACTATCCTTGGCAATAAAGGAATTCCCATGGCTGAACTGTGATACAAGGTTATTGTAATTTTTTTGAAATATAGATTGCCCATATCCAGGCAAGTAAAACAGCATTATTAATTGAACTAAATATTTCATTCGATTTATTACTTGAGGTTTGAATCCCATTTCATTGTTTAATCACTAATTTTAATAGATTATTCTCCTCATTTTTTTACAAATTTAAACGATGAAATAGACTGACTTGTATTAATAACTAAAAAATATAACCCAGTATAAATTAAATCTGTATCCATATTTAAATTACGTGAGTTACTAAATTCCAAATCAGAAACAACTTTCTGCCCATTTACATTATATATCGAAACCCAACCTGTTTCATTTTTACTGAAAGAGACAGTAATTACATCATCAACAATAGTAGGAAATACATGTATAAATTCATCAGATTCATCTAAGATCTGATCCGATACAAAACCACTGCATACAATAGTTTCTATTATAGAAATAGTATCGGAAAATGCACCAACAAACACAAAAGGTTGAAAAATTGAGTCAGCATAGTAATGAGCTTGAAAATTTATAGAAACGCTATTTGCAAAAACGCTGGCGATATTGTTTTGGTTACATATTGTAGATCCTAAAGTATCTGTTTGTACTAAAAATCCTGATTCAGGCAATGAAGAAATACTAACAGCAGATGTTCCCAGGAAGAAATATGAGTGCCCAAAATAATCAAGGGCATCAAAGTAAGAAAAAAGGTTCGGGTAATATATAAATTTTTGCCACAATATAGTTCCAATACTATCTGTTTTAATAGCCCTGAATCCATCACTAAAAAGTATACCTCCATCAGATGTTTTAATTACATAACCAAAATAGTTATTTCCTACACCTGTACTGAAACCCATATAACGATTTGCCCAAACAGTATTAAAATAGCTATCCGTTTCCATCAAAACTAATTCCTGTTTTTGAACTGCATTAAAAGCTCCGGTCATAATAGCTAAATAGTAGCCGCCGTTATTGGACTCCATAATTTTATAGGCTACATCAGACGCTGAAGATTGGAAGATATGAGCTTGAATGATTTCACCCAATGAGTTTGTTTCCAAAATTACCAAATCGCTGTTATAATAATCAATTGTGTCGCTGAAGTCAGTTGTGTTTCCAAATAATAAATAATTACCGTTTGTCTTTTGAACTGCATCAACAATTGCAGTCCGACCATTATAGCCATATTGTCTCATCCATTCCACATTTCCGAACTGATCGGTCTTAATGGCTGTTCCTTTAGCAGGACCGTCATTCATGGTACTGTTTATGTAACCGGTTATTAAATTTCCGGAATCTTTCGTTGCAATAATCCTGCTGAAATTATCATCCAATGGTAAAATAATTTTAAAGCTATTTAAAATTGTTCCGGAAGTATCCATTTTAATAAATCCAATATCACCAAGAAAAGCACTTGTATGTCCTCCAACGGAAATAGTATTATCCAAATTGTAAACACCTTTTATGTCCAACATTGTGCTGCTGTCATTGAAAGCAAATTCTCTTGCATCCAGAACTTCGCCGACAGCATTAATCTTTATAAATTCATTTGATCGAAATGTAGCAATGTTGTTAAGAGAATTTCCAAAAAGATAAATTTGATTAGTATCCAGAACTATACCAGAAGTAAAAGTTGTATAATCACTGAATGTAAATTGTTTTTGAAACAAATATTGAGCATTAGTTCCCTTGCCAACTAAAATTAAAAAAAAGGTAACTATAAAAGAATGTTTACTTATATTTTTAAAATAGGCCATTTCCGTAGTTCAACTTTTAAATTCTGTGATACCAAAAATGATATAAAATTAATAATCAGGCTATGCTCCCGAAAGTTTTACATACGTTTCACGAATCCCAACCGTTCCATCAACCACCAATTTATATCCGGCAGGAATATTAGATGTGCCACTTCCAATTCCTCCAACTTGGTTAATACGCATGGCTTCGTTAGGACCAGACCAACCGTTAGATGTTTTGAAAACCAGATCGGCGGCATTCAATGTTTCAATAAATTGAGTTTGTTCATTAATATTATTTCATAAATAATTCCTGTCCGGCGTGGGAGCTGATGGCGGGCTAGATTGGATGTTAAGATAAACAATTTCACAGAATAAAGAACCCGGCTAGTAAAAAACTTTTTCATGTTGGACCTTCGTAATGGTTTAATAAACAATCGAATAGCAGCAAGACACATTGATTTATAATGCAAATTCACCTTCCCCCCCGTTTTTTTTGTAACTTTGTATTGATTTTGAATGTTTTAGGTTAAATGATCGGAATTCCTTCCTCTGCTTTGCGTAGGACGTTGCTATTGGTAGCTGCGTTTTTGATGCTGTCCGGGATTTCCCTTTTTGTTTTTTATCCGGCCCCCGAGCCGCAACCCATGACACACGCGGAGAAGAAGGCAGCTTCCAAAAAAGGACGCATACCACTTAAAGACCGCATTGACCTTGCTATTATTCAGGAAGCAGAAAAAACAAAAGATCCTGCAACGAATACGGTCCCACGCGAGCGATTAAAACAAGCTTATGAGTATGCAGAGCTGCTGAGGAGTCGCGCTGTTAACAACCGCATGGCAGGAGCCATTCCCGGAATGAATTGGGTGGAACGCGGACCGAAAAATGTGGGTGGTCGCACCCGCGCCATTATGGTCGATCCCAATGATCCGTCGAAGAAAACAGTCTGGTCGGCAGGTGTTGGCGGTGGACTGTGGCGCACCAACGATATTTCTGTTACTGCACCGGTATGGACTTCCATAAACGATTTGTTTAATAATATTGCCATCACTACCATGGCATTTCATCCGGGGAATACGCAAATTATGTACTTCGGAACAGGAGAGGGCTATTTCAATGCCGATGCTATTCGTGGCGATGGAATCTGGAAATCGACCGATGGCGGAATTACCTGGGCACAACTGGCATCTACTGCCGGCGTTGCAAATTTTCAGTACGTGCAAAAAATTGTGGTGCATCCCGTTTCCGGGGATGTTTATGCAGGAACGCGCAACGGACTCTTTCGTTCTACTAACGGTGGTACCACATGGGTAAAAGTTTTAGGTGCCGGAACTGGTGCTGCAGATAACCGCATCTCTGATGTTGAAATAGCTGCTGATAATACCATCTTCGCAGGAATAGGATTGTTTACTACCGATGGCGTTTATCGTTCCACGACAGGAAATGCAGGAGCATGGACAAAAATAAATACGGGAGCGAATGGTTTTCCACTTGCCGGATTTGAACGTATTGAACTTGCCTGTGCACCCTCTAACGCTCTGACCCTATACGCAGTTACGCAAGATGCTACCACCAATGGTGTTTATCAGATTTTACATTCTACCGATGGTGGAAATAACTGGACCGTTCGATCTAATCCAGTAGATGCCGATGGCGGTATTGGAGCAGATTTTACCCGCGGACAAGGCTGGTATGATTTAACTGCAGCTGTAGATCCTAACAATGCCAACACTCTTTTTGTGGGTGGTGTCGATTTATTTAAAACCACTAACAGCGGAACATCCTGGCAGCAAATTGCACATTGGTATGGTGGCTTCGGATTTCAGGAGGTACATGCCGATCAGCATGCGATAGTTTTTGAACCTGGTAATTCGAATGTGATTTATTTTGGTAATGATGGTGGAATTTATCGCACCGCAAATGGTACAGCAACTGTTCCGGTAATCGAAACACGAAGTGAAAATTACAACGTAACTCAATATTATGCTTGTGCCATGCATCCGGCAGCATACTCATCGCATTTTTTAGCAGGTGCACAAGACAATGGATCGCAGCGTTATGGGAGTCTCGGAATTAACAGCACGGTTGAAGTAACCGGTGGTGATGGCTGCTTCACGCACATCGATCAGGATCAGCCACAATATCAGTTCACTTCTTATGTTTACAACAACTATTATCGTTCCACCAACGGCGGTGCAACGTTTGGAGGGATCACCAATAATAACAATGGGTCGTTTGTAAATCCCACCGATTACGACGATTTGAATAATAACCTGTATGCCTGCAATGGTAACGGAAATTATTATGTGATCTTAAATGCGCCGGTCAGCAATGTATTTACAACTGTAACGGTAGCAGCATTCAATAGTGGTCGCGTAACACATATTTCTGTTTCACCAAACACCGCACACCGCGTATTTTTCGGATTGAATAACGGACGGATTGTTCGGGTTGATAATGCCAACACGGCAACGCCAACAGCAACCAACCTCACTGTAGCAGGAATGCCGGCAGGAACGGTTTCGTGCATTGCTATTCAGAATGGAAATGATAATCACTTGCTCGCTACTTATTCTAATTATGGAGTTAACAGTGTGTGGGAAACGATCAACGGAGGCACCACATGGACGAGTGTGGAAGGAAATTTACCTGACATGCCAATCCGTTGGGCACTCTTTCATCCAACCATAAATACACAGGCAATTGTTGCTACAGAAATTGGTGTGTGGTCGACAGATTTATTGAGTGGCGGCGCTACCAACTGGGCACCATCGAACAACGGACTTGCTAATGTGCGCACGGATATGTTGCAAATTCGTACTTCCGATAAAATGGTGATTGCAGCAACACATGGTCGCGGTTTATATTCATCCGATGTATTTGCTGATCCTTATCCTGATTTCAATTCCGATCGCAGAATTGCATACACCGGAAAACCTATTCAGTTTACGGATGCTTCTTACAAATCAATTTCATGGTCTTGGAATTTTGGTGATGCTACTACATCAGCAATAAAAAATCCGGTGAAAGTTTATACCACACCAGGTTTGTACACAGTAACATTGCAGATTAACGGTGCACCCGGATTACAAAAAGTAAAAACATCATATATACAAATTCTTCCTAACAGAGGCATTCCGTATGATCCTTCTGCAGGAGGTAACTTTGATGTCAATGCACTTGACTTCGGAGCAGAAACATTTTCAGGAACTGCATTTGAAAGAGGCAGTTCGGCTGTGGCCGGAAAAAATGGAACCTTCAGCGGAAGCAATGTGTGGGTGACAGGATTAAGTGCGACCACTTATCAGGATAATACCGATGCAAGATTATGGACTCCGAATTATAATTTTACTGTCCCTGGAATTTACACACTGAAGTTTTATCGTAAAAATATTTTTGAAATTGGTTGGGATGGATTTCGGGTAGAGTACTCACTAAATAAAGGCGATACGTGGACACCAATAGGAGTTGTTGCTGCCAACTGGTACGATTTTGCAAATACGGGTGGCACGACTTCATTTCCTGTGAATCAACCTTATTTCAATCAGACGAGAGCGGCGTATACTTTATGTCAGTATGATGTATCGGCATTGTCGGGGAATCCAAATGTTGCATTCCGGTTACGATTTAAATCGGATGGTTCGGTGAATACTGCAGGTGTTGCAATAGATGATTTTGAAATTATTGGTCCGGTGAATACACCATTACCGGTTGAGCTTGCGACATTCACAGGAAAAGCCGAAGAGAAGTACAATTTACTGCAATGGATTACCTTATCGGAATTAAACAACGATCGATTTGAGATAGAGCGTTCACCTGATGGATATCACTTTACCAAAGTTGGTGAGGTTAAAGGAAAAGGAACGACTACCAACACATCGGAATACAGTTTTAATGATCTGCAAATAACGGAGCGTAACTATTACTATCGGTTAAAGCAAGTCGATTACAATGGCGAAAACCGTTATTCCGGAATTGTACTCATTAAACGCAAGCCGGTAGAAAGCGGATTGGTCAATTTATTATTTCCAAATCCATTTTCAAACCAGCTGACCATAGTTTTTGCGCGCACCATCAAAACAGATGTAACCATAACTTTTTACGACCTCAGTGGAAAGCAAGTCTATACCACGCTACAAAAACCCGAAGGCATCCACATCACACTCAACATGCAGAACTCTAATTTGAGTACCGGCAGTTATTTGGTGAAGGTGGTGGTTGGAGATGAAGTTTGGGTGGGGAAAACGTTTAGGGATTAATTATTCTCTGCGCAGAAGAAAATTTCGTTACAATGATAAATGATAGATTATAAATGATAGATGGGGGAGCTGCGCAGAAGTAAATATCATCACAATTATAAATTATAGATGATAAATGATAGATGGGGGAACTGCGCAGAAGAAAAGGCTTCGTTCTCATTCTGTTTCTGAGTTTGTTTCTGTTTCTCATTCCGCCTCACCCCCGGCCCCTCTCCAGCAATAACATTTGGCTTCGAAAAAACATTTTTGGCTGGAGAGGGGAGGTTTAAAAATTGATGATTAATGATTAAGAAT
>CAUJFJ010000322.1 GCA_963169675.1 Bacteroidota bacterium | reverse complement strand
GTGTATCCGTGAAATCAGAACCGCTTTACCGGAACCAAAATGTCATGTTTCGGTGATGGCAATGACCGCACATGCCAATAAAAAGGAGCGTGATAAGTGTATCGGCTTGGGTATGGATGACTATATCTCTAAACCTTTCGATCCACTTGATCTGAAACAAAAAATTGTTGCTCTAAGCAAAAAATCGTTAGGTGGAACCTGTGAGGCAGAGCCTGTGGTTGAAGAAAAAGCACCTGCTGCTGCACCTACACAAAAACTCACCAATCTTGATTACCTGAGAGAACTTTCCGATAATAACGAATCTTTCTTCAAAGATTTTATTGGTCTGTTCCTTAATAATACTCCCGAGACCATGGCTGAACTTGAAAAACAACTGTCCGATAAAAACTGGGAAGGCGTTCGTCAGGCAGCACATAAAATGAAGCCTTCACTGAACTATCTGGGTTTAAAAGAGGCTCAGGGACTTGCAGCATCTGTTGAAGAGTATGCATTAAAGAAAGAGAATCTTGAAAAAATCGAAGGTATGGTATCGCGATTGAAAGAAATTTGCAATGCCGCCTATTCGGAACTGGAGCAGGAATTAAAATCATTACCAATAGCTTAAAACAGATAAAATTATATACCATGGCAAAAATATTCATAATTGAAGATGACGTAATGGTTGCTACGCTCATGAAGCAGGCACTCGGAAAATACGATCATGAACTTACCCACTTCACCAATGCAGAAGATTGCTTGCAAAATCTGCATCTGAATCCTGATATTGTAACAGTAGATTACAATCTTCCGGGAATGAATGGTATTGAACTGATGGGAAGAATTAAATCCTACAACTCTTCAATTATGGTCGTGCTGGTATCTGGCCAGGAGACACTGGAAGTTGTTGTTGCCGCTTATAAAGGTGGTGCATCTGAATACATTATTAAAAACGACAGTCTGTTTGTAAATCTGGAAAACTCTATCCGGAATTTATCTATGAATGTTGTTTTAAAGAGAGAAGTTGAATTCTTGAAGGATCAGATCATTGATCGTCATAAATATTCCAATATCCTGGGTAACAGCAACCCTGTAATCAGAGTATTGAAACTCATCCAGAAAGTGGAGAAAAGCAATATTATGGTTTTAGTAACCGGACAAAGTGGAACCGGAAAAGAATTGGTTGCAAAAGCTTTGCACTACAATTCACCTCGAAACCGTAAGCCGTTTGTAACAGTGAACATGGGAGCAATACCTGAAGATCTGATTGAATCGGAATTATTCGGACACGAAAAAGGTGCTTTCACCGATGCTCGTGAACGTAGAATTGGTAAGTTTGAAGAAGCAAACGAAGGAACAATTTTCCTGGATGAAATTGGTGAGATGAACTTACATCTCCAAACCAAACTACTCCGCGTTTTGCAGGAAAAAGAAATTACCCGGATTGGTTCCAACAAAATTATTAAGCTCGATTTCCGCATGATTGCAGCTACCAATCGTAACCTTGCAACAGAAGTGAAAGAAGGCCGTTTCCGGGAAGATTTATTCTACCGTATCCAGGGCTTTCTGATTCATCTTCCACCATTGAAAGAAAGAGGTGATGATGTGATCCTGCTGGCAAAAAGCTTCCTTACCGAATTCTGCAAAAACAATAAAATGGAGCAAGTTCAACTATCGAAAGAAGCTGCTAAGTTCATGTTAGAATATGAATGGCCTGGAAATATCCGTGAGCTTAAAGCAGTGATGGAACGTGCTGCATTGCTGTGCGAAAACAATACCATCCAGATTGAAGATCTGATGTTTGTACAAGCTTAAAATAACTATTATCATACCAAAGAGGTTGCTATTTCAATATAGCAACCTCTTTTCATTTTAGGCCTTTAAATTAAAAATAGCACATTTTGGCTAAAACCTTACATCTGTAAGAATGAAGTCAGCAGTCACAAACCATCACTTTGTGATTTAAGTTAAAGAATAAAGATATCAGTGTACTCCGATATCAGCATACTCGCATGAACAACCGTAATCCGAAGAAATTAAAATCATCGCAAAGGCAGAAACTAACTGCCCGCAGAATTATCATTGCCGGAATTTCATTTGCGGCAATAGCTATTGGCGCCATGATTTACTTTCAACTTAATGAATCAGAACCTACGAAAGCAGAAAACGGATCATTTCTTACACATGAAAATCTTCCGGTAGATCTGAATATTTCAGCAGTTATGATTCAGGCTCCTGACACACTCCAGCGCAATGGCGCCCGGTACAAAATTCCGAAACCACTCTCTCAAACCCCTGCAATACCAAAATAACAAATGATGCAGGCAAGGTTCTATATTTTTATGCTTCGAAAACCGGTACTTACGGTATTGATATTACTGGCTATGATCCTTTCAGGGATGTCGTCGGCAATGGCAGTTAACCGCATTTCGGTAGCATCAGGAAATTTTGCTACGGCAACCACCTGGAGTCCGGCCGGTATTCCGTCAGCAACCGATCAATTGACAATTCAAAATGGTCATACCATTCAGGTTAATACCAACTGTAACGCCGGTATACTGATCATAAACGAAGGAGGTAAACTCCAATATACCAATGGAAAAAAACTCACTCTCAATGGTGGATTTCTGGTGTATGGTACAGCCGATATTATTGAAGGCGATCTCGAACAAACACTTCAGGGTGCTACTTTTAAAATTGGTGAAAAAGGAATTGTTACCTGGCAGCCATTCGACAATACACTCAACGGGGCGTCTTTATTTACACGAAGTCACGAAAATTTTCACCCAACAAGTACTTTGGTTATCAATAAATGGTACAACTATACATCTGTTCCATTAGGAACGGTAATCACCGGCAACTTTGGGAATCTGACATTAAATACACTTTACAACGGCCTATTATACGAGTGGAATCAGGACAATCAGTTTCACTATCATAAAATTCTTGGAAAGCTTTCCATTGAACAGGGATGGGTTGTCCTCGATAAATCAGGAGCCATTTCCAACACGGAAATAGGTTCTATAGAACTGAAAAATGTAAATTCTTATCTCGACTTACATTCCGGTGATCACCCTGGAACATTCACCGTGACTACCAATAGCATCACGAACATTGGAGGTACCATGAATGGACTTTACAATGGAAATGGAAATATTAATTTGGTGGTAAATGGTGATGTGCTGAATCTGGGTTACATCGAACTCATTTACAATTCAGGAATACAAAATACATCCTTAGGTGATGCAACCTTAAAAGTAACCGGAAAATTCAAACAAACAACCGGAGACTTCAGAGGCATAT
>CAUJFJ010000321.1 GCA_963169675.1 Bacteroidota bacterium | reverse complement strand
GCAACTTCCCGTATTTATCAGCCAGCTTGCCAATGAGAGGCATCGAAATCATACTCGCCAAACCACCTGCGAGATAAATATAGGGCAATTGTGATTCGGAAAATCCAACATTGGAAACCATGTATGGGCTGATATATGGAATCACCGTGAATTGCCCCAACATCAAAAATAACATCACCGACAAGGCAACCAGATGATTCGAATCGCTGACAATTTCCTTTACCATCACCAGCGGATTTTGTCTGACAGATGCATGTTGGATATGAGAAGTGATAGATGGGATATTTCTATAAATAAAAAATAAAATGACCCCTCCCAGCCCTCCTAATAATAAAAACGGAGCATGCCAGTTAAACTGATTGGAGAGAAATAAACCAAAAGGCACACCAAAAACGGATGCCAGTGAGAATGCCATCATCACCATTCCCATTGCCGATGCTCTGCGTTCGAAAGGAATCAGATCACCGATTATGGATAGCACTAATGTTCCAATAATTCCTCCGAAAGCACCGGTTGCCATCCGCGCCAGCAACAACATTTCATAACCGGGAGATAAGGCACATGCAATAGTACCAATGGCGAATCCGGAATAACAAACCAACAACGCTTTTCGTCTGTCGAAACGATCGATAAAAAATGCAGCTGCGAAACCAAAGATACCCGCAGCAATGGTATAGCTGGCCACAATAAAGCCAAATTGCTGAGGAGTAATATTAAAGATACGCATCAATTGCGGACCCAAAGGCATCACAATCATGAAATCCATGATATGCGTAAACTGTATTGCGGCTAGTGTAAAAAGAACTGTCTTTTCGTTAAATTTCATAGGGAGTTTAAGCGCATACAGCTTAATCTTCTGAATGCTTTTTTCGGTTGTGACCGGATAAAAAACTAAAATCCCGGAAGGTGATCAGTCAGATACCCTCCGGGATAATTAAACTGATTGGATTACGCGTTTAACGTAGACTCGTGTGTGATATTCGTATTCAGCGATTTTGAAATGGGGCAAGTTGTTGCAGCTTCTTCCACACATTTGGTGAATGCTTCAGCGCCGATTCCCGTAACAACAGCAGCCACTTTCAGGTGAGAATTGGAAATTGCACCGTTTTCCATTGTGATTCCACATTCCGTTTCAATGGAAGTAGGTTCAAAACCTGCAGCACCAAGCACAAAACTTAGTTTCATAGAGAAACAGCCGGCATGAGCAGCAGCTATAAGTTCCTCAGGATTAGTACCTATACCCTCTTCAAAACGAGAGCCGAATGAGTATTGAGCGGTATTAAGTACACCCGATTGGGTTGTCAAATTGCCTTTGCCGGTTTTGCCAGGGCCGTTCCAGACAGCAGTTGCTTTTCTTTTCATGGTAAATGATTTTAAAATTTGAGAGTGCAAATAGACAAAGAACCGAGCTTAAAGACAAGGTTTTGTCTAAAAATGATTCAAAAATCAACTAAAAAGGTTAAAATTTGATAGAATAAACGGAAAAAGCAGTACTTTTGCACCCTGCAATTTAAAAAATTGCCCAGGTGGCGAAATTGGTAGACGCACCACTTTGAGGGGGTGGCGCCGTAACAGGTGTACGAGTTCGAATCTCGTTCTGGGCACAGGAGGATTAAGAATTAAGGATTAGGGATTAAGAATTAAGGATTAAGGATTAAGGATTAAGGATTGGGGTTTAAAAAGTAATTTTCATTACCATTTAGATTTTTCCTCTTCAATTTAAAATTTTAATTCAACAGCAACTCAAGCGCGAGTGGCGAAATTGGTAGACGCGCAGGTCTCAGAAGCCTGTGGAGTAAAATCTGTAGGAGTTCGACTCTCCTCTCGCGCACGATCACTATAGTGAATGATAGATTTGTTGCTGCTAAAAAAATGTGCAGAGGACGGAATAATTAAGGATTAAAGATTAAGAATTAAGGATTTTTTTGTTTCATCCCACTACAAATACTTTTTAACAGAGGATTTAGCAGGTTTTTCGGATAAGGGATTGTTTGTTCAGAGTCAGAGTTAAAGATTGAATTTATAATGAATTTTTAGGAAGCAACAAAGTTGTTATTCATGAAGAATTAATCTTGTTCCTTTTTTTGTAAAATCTTCTTTATCTTGTTGTGAAAGTCACTTAAACTATTTCAAAATAGATTAACATTTGCCCTGTGACTTATAACTTCCTTTTTTTGAACGCAGAGTTTGGGAGACGCAGAGAATTGCGCTTGAGCGCTGAGGAGAACTCCCCTTATTGCTTATGACCTATGACTTATTTTAATGACGCGGCCCTGCCGCCAATGACCCAATGACAGCGGCTATACCGCCAATGACTTAATGACGCTGCTTCGCCGCTTTGCGCCGCTAATCATTTGATTTTCAATTAATACTTGACAAAACTCGCTTTTTGTGCTTTCTTGCCGTAAATTTGTAATCTGCTTTAATTGAAAGGTGAATTTTAGAACATGTTTGCAGTAGTTGATCTTGAGACTACAGGAGGCAACCCCGGGACAGATAAAATTATTGAAATCGCCATTTATATCCATGATGGTGAAAAAATTGTCGATTATTTTTCAAGCCTGGTAAATCCTGAAGTGCCCATTCCGGTATTCATTGCGCGTCTTACCCGAATTTCGGATGAAATGGTAAGCTCTGCTCCTCTTTTCAGTGAAATCGCAGAACAGGTTCATACATTTCTGGCAGATCATATTTTTGTTGCCCATAATGTGATGTTCGATTATTCTTTCTTAGCATTCGCACTCCAAAGAGAAGGTTTTCCGTATGAAAAGAAGATGTTATGTACCTGTAAAACCAGTCGAATGGTTTTCCCCGGATACCCTTCGTACAGCTTGTCTAAAATTTGCAACAGCCTTCAAATTGAACTAAAAGATGCCCATCGCGCTTCTGCTGATGCTTATGCAACAGCTATATTACTCGATAAAATCATAAAAAAGCAAAATGGTTCTTTGGATGCATTTTACAATTATCACGTAAAACCTAAGAATCATTCAAAGATTCCCGATCAGCAATTGGAATTACTACCCTCCAAAGCCGGTGTTCTTTATTTCGCCGACGATAACGGCAATGTTATTTATGTTACCAAGTCTTCGAACCTTCGCAAAAAGGCAGCATCCATCCTGAGTAAACTTCATACCAAACGATTTGCAGGCATTGCTGCCAGTGCAACTTCCATCGATTTTGAAACTACCGGAGGCGTACTTCTGGCAGCTATCCGGGAAATTGAATCTGTTGATGCTATTGTTCCGCGTTTCAACCGCCGCATATCCAACAGTGAGTCTCGTTTCAGCGTTTATGAAACGCTCGGTGAAAATGGTTTTTTAATGCTTCATACAGCTGAATTCAACAAAGCCAGGCAGCCATTGGTGACTTTCTCCAATGAAAAAGAAGCCCGTTTAGAACTGGCAAAGGTTTGCGCTGAATTTGGTTTGTTTACTTCCAAAGAAATGCTTTCTCACAAACCGGAGTTATTCGATGAATCACCGGATTCCTATAATGAAAAAGTGGTTTTGGCTATTGATAAGCTTAAATCGTATCGTAAAAACTTTCTGATTGCCGATCGTGGCAAAGAAACTGATCATGTTTCTATGGTGGTAATTAAGGATGGAATTTTTACCGGATATATTCATCTCGACCGTCATCAAGCCAAAAATAGCGTAGATGAAATGCTCGAAATGATGAAACCATCGAATGATCACCCGTCCATTTTCAAAAGTATTGTCCGCCACGTGAGTCAGGGAAAATATCAGAAAATCATCAATTTTTAGTCGGACATGAACCAAACCGCCTCCAATTTGCTGATGGTTCGACCGGTTCATTTTGGTTACAACGAACAGACTGCTTCTACCAATTTATTTCAGGAAAAAACTACCTCAACCGGCATTGCAGGAGTAGCAGCCATGGAATTTGATAAGGCTGTGGAACGACTTCGGGATGCATCCATTTCCGTGATTACACTTTCCGACAGGAAGGATCTTATTACTCCCGACGCTGTTTTTCCCAACAACTGGATTTCATTTCATGAGAACGGAACCATAGTAGTTTATCCGATGATGGCTCCGAACAGAAGGTTGGAAAAACGGTTCGACATACCAGATATTTTAGCCGAAAAACATGGCTTTTTCTATAAGGAAATCATCGATTTGAGCATTTTTGAAAAGCAAAATCAATTTTTAGAAGGTACCGGAAGTCTGATTTTTGACCACCTCAACCAAAAGGTTTTTATGGCTATCAGCAACCGGTCATCTCCAAAAGTGCTGAATGAGTTGTCGAATATGATAGGCTATAAGCCAATAATATTTAATACACAATTACTCAATGGAGTTCCTGTTTATCACACAAACGTGATTATGTGCATTGGAAACAATTTCGCCATTGTTTGTAGTGAGCTGATTGAGCCATCCGACTGGAAAATGGTACTGCATGAATTGGAATTATCGGGAAAGCAGCTAATTGAAATTACCAAAGATCAAACCTTTTCGTTTGCCGGAAATATGCTGGAAGTCCGGAATGAAAAGAAGGATCCATTTATTCTGCTTTCTGAATCCGCATTAAATTCTCTGAAAATTACCGAACGAAAAGCTCTGGAATCATTTGCCAGCTTGCTGCCTGTTTCAATTCCCAACATAGAAAAAACCGGTGGTGGTGGCATTCGATGTATGTGTGCCGAGATTTTTCTTCCAAAAATGGCTCCCCACGAAAGCTTCCAAATAAGTCAACCGCAAACTGCTGCCGAATTTGAACAATATTTTGCCCTGCGCTGGAAGGTGCTGAGAAAACCCTGGGGGCAACCGGTTGGCTCAGAAAAGGATGAACTGGAGGAAACATCAATTCATTTTATGGCTACAGCCGCCTACCGAAGTCTGGCAGGTGTTGGGAGATTGCAGTTTTTAGATGATCAAACTGCCCAAGTGCGATTTATGGCCGTTGATGATAAATTCCGTGGCTTAGGCGTGGGTAAACTACTGATGTTGGAAATGGAATCTATAGCACGCAAAAACGGTAGAACCAAACTCTTTCTGCAAGCCAGAGAAAATGCCGTCCCGTTTTATCAATCCCTTGGTTACCGCATCCTCGAAAAAACCTTCCTTTTGTATGGTGAAATTCAACATTTCAGCATGGAGAAAGTGATATCTTAGCAAGCCTAATAATTCTTATTATATTAAAGTATTACATTAAATAATTTAATATATTTTATTATATATCACTACATTATACTTATAGTAATATTCCTCCTAAACTTCCCTATCTTTGTGTTTTAATTGAATATGCTTCAAATCGACATCATAACCGTTTTACCGGAATTGCTGGAAAGTCCTTTTCAGCATTCTATCCTAAAGCGGGCGCAAAGCAAGGGTTTGGTTCAGGTAAATCTGATCCAGTTGAGGGATTATGCCAACAACAAACACCGTTCGGTCGATGACTATGCTTATGGTGGAGGTGCAGGGATGGTAATGACTATTGAACCTATTTTGAATTGTTTGAATGACCTGAAATCGAAGCGCCAGTATGATGAAATCATTTATTTAAGTCCGGATGGTGAACTACTTGACCAACAATTAAGTAACAAATTATCTTTATGTCAGAATATGATTCTTCTATGCGGACATTATAAGGGAATTGATGAACGGATCAGGGAGCATTTGATTACACGCGAGGTATCTATCGGGGATTATGTTTTGTCGGGTGGTGAACTGGCTGCTGCCGTTTTAGCCGATAGTGTAATCCGGCTTCTTCCGGGGGTATTAACCGATGAAACCTCAGCTTTGTATGATTCCTTTCAGGATGGTATGGTTGCTCCTCCGGTCTACACCCGACCAGCCGATTTCAATGGATGGAAAGTTCCCGATGTTCTCCTTTCGGGAAATGAACGCCAGATTACGGAATGGCGCCATGAACAAGCATTGGAACGCACTCGAAAAAGGCGTCCGGGATTGCTGAAAGAAGGGGAATAAAAATATTTTTCACAATCTCTTTCAGCATTAAAAAAATCATTAATATTGCAGTTCCAATTCCGGAACGACCGATTTGGTCAAAATAGTTGAAAATCATGGACTTAGTTAAATTCGCTGAAGAAGCACTTATCGAGAAAAAAGAATTTCCTGAATTTAAAGCAGGTGATACTGTAACTGTTGTTTATAAAATTAAAGAGGGAAACAAAGAGCGTGAGCAGTTGTTCCAGGGTGTTGTTTTACAGCGCAAAGGACACGGCTTAACACAAACTTTCACCGTTCGTAAAATTTCGAATGGCGTTGGAGTTGAGCGTATCTTCCCACTATCAAGTCCAAAAATTACCAGAATTGATCTGAACAAAAGAGGTGTTGTACGTCGTGCACGTATCTTCTATCTCCGCGAGATTTTTGGTAAGAAAGCAAGAATTGAAGAAAAACGTGTCTGACAATCAACCGTCTATATTTGAAAAAGCCTTCCTCACCGAAGGCTTTTTTTTTGCCCTTTTTCGTCAGGTTTATCCTTAATTTTGAGCCTTTAAAAGAGCTGTTTTCTTATGTCGATGCCAGAAGATTTAGACCCAAAAAAATTCATAATAATTAAAGGAGCAGCTGTTCACAACCTTAAAAAGTTAGATGTAGCTATTCCCCGCAATCAGTTTGTGGTGATTACCGGACTTTCAGGTTCCGGCAAATCGTCATTAGCTTTCGATACGCTTTATGCCGAAGGTCAGCGTCGCTATGTCGAAAGCTTATCGTCGTATGCCCGTCAGTTTATCGGTCGCATGGATAAACCCGAGGTCGAGTATATTAAGGGTATTGCTCCTGCCATTGCCATCGAACAAAAGGTAAATGTGAGGAATCCCCGATCCACTGTTGGCACCACCACCGAGATCTATGATTATCTGAAATTGCTCTTTGCAAGAATTGGAAAGACTTATTCCCCGGTATCAGGTATTGAAGTCAAAAAAAATACGGTTACCGATGTAGTTGATTTTTCACTAAAGCAGAAAGAAGGCACCAAAATCCTGTTGCTTTGTCCATTGCAATTATTGAATGGCAGAAGCTTGCGCGAAGAACTGGCGGTGCTTTTGCAGAAAGGTTATAGCCGTATCCGGATAAATGACGAAGTAAAGAAAATAGAGGATCTGCTTGAAGATCCAAAATTTGATAAAGGTACAGCCACCAAAAGCAAATCCAAAAAAGCAGCTGCAGAAAACACTCCTGAAGTTGAGGTTCTGATTGATCGTTTCGTTTCTGATGGCAATCCCGAGTCGGAACAAGCAGCACGAATTGCAGATTCGGCTCAAACGGCTTTTTTCGAAGGTCATGGTACTTGCGTTTGTCAGGTCGAAACCACTTCAGGAAAAACCTCTCGCACCACTTTCAGCAATAAGTTCGAAGCTGATGGAATGCTGTTCGAAGAACCTTCCACCCTGCTATTCAGTTTTAACAATCCGTTTGGTGCCTGCCGCAAATGCGAAGGCTTTGGAAGTGTTATTGGTATTGATGAGGATCTTGTTGTTCCCGATAAAAGCTTATCGGTTTATGACAATGCCATTGTATGCTGGCGGGGCGAAAAAATGAAGGAATGGAACGATGCACTTATTAAGGTTGCCAATAAATTTAACTTCCCGATTCATCGGCCTTATTACGAATTAAACAGCCAGGACCGCGAAACACTGTGGACCGGGAACAAACTTTTCAAAGGTCTGAATGAGTTTTTTGAATTCCTGGAACAACAGAGCTACAAAATACAGTATCGCGTCATGCTTTCCCGTTACCGGGGAAAAACCGTTTGTCCCGATTGTAAAGGATCGCGCCTCCGGAAAGATGCCAATTATGTATTGGTCGGTGAAAAGTCGATAACAGATATTGTATTGATGCCTGTCTCAGCATCCAAACAGTTTTTTGAGCAAATCAAACTCACTGCTCATGAACAAAAAATAGCCTCACGCATTCTGATTGAAATTAAAAACAGATTGGAGTTTTTGAATAATGTAGGTTTGGGTTACCTCACCTTAAACCGACTATCAAACACTCTTTCCGGTGGTGAATCACAACGTATTAACCTGGCAACATCACTTGGTAGCAGTCTGGTGGGCTCTATGTATATTTTAGATGAACCCAGCATTGGACTTCATTCCAGAGATACCGAACGTTTAATTGGAGTTTTAAAGGCTTTACAGCGATTAGGTAATACGCTCATAGTTGTGGAGCATGATGAGGAAATAATGCGTGCTGCCGATCAGTTAATTGATATTGGACCAATGGCAGGAACTCATGGTGGTGAATTGGTGTTCCAGGGAAAATTTAAAGATTTACCAAAGGCTTCGAACAGTCTTACAGCAAAGTATCTCAATCATGAAATGGAAATTCCCGTGCCTGATCGCCGCCGCCGCTGGAAACCATTCATTGAAATTGTTGGAGCCCGTGAAAATAACCTGAAAAATGTAACAGCTAAATTCCCTTTGGGAGTTCTTACCGTTGTTACGGGAGTCAGCGGATCGGGAAAGACCTCTTTGGTAAAGAAAATTCTTTATCCGGCCATCAAGAAGTTGTCGGGAGGTTATGGTGAGCAAACCGGAAACTACGATAAACTGAAGGGTGATTTTAACCAAATTACGGATGCGGAAATGGTTGATCAGAATCCAATTGGTAAATCATCACGCTCGAATCCGGTAACGTATGTAAAGGCTTACGATGAAATAAGAGCTCTTTATGCCGATTTACCGATGGCTAAAAGCCGGAATTTAAAACCTTCTCACTTTTCATTTAATGTGGATGGCGGTCGTTGTGATGCCTGTCAGGGTGAAGGAACGGTTACCATTGAAATGCAGTTCATGGCCGATATTCACCTGAAGTGCGAAGCCTGTAACGGAAAGCGTTTTAAGGAAGATATTCTTACCGTAGAATTTAAAAATAAGAATATTGATGATATTCTTCAGCTCACAGTGGATGATGCTTTGGAGTTTTTCAATGATCCGGCAAAAACCAAGTATTCCAATCAACTTGCTAAAATCGTTACCAAGCTGCAACCATTGGCAGATGTTGGTTTAGGGTATGTTAGACTGGGACAATCATCGAACACCCTGAGTGGTGGCGAAGCGCAACGTATTAAGCTGGCCTCATTTATTGGTAAAGGAAATATTGCCTCCTCTACTCTTTTTGTTTTTGATGAACCAACTACGGGACTCCATTTTCACGATATCCGGAAACTGATGGATGCGTTTAATGCACTGATTAAGCTTGGAAACACAATCATTGTTATTGAGCACAATCTGGAAATTATTAAGTGTGCCGATTGGATTATTGATCTCGGTCCCGATGGTGGTGATAAAGGCGGACAAATAGTTTTTGAAGGGACTCCGGAAGACCTGGTCAAATGCAAGGCTTCTGTAACCGGACAATACCTGAAAGAGAAATTAAAATAAGATTCTCCTAAGCTGAGGGCTTTCGGTATTTTAAAACCAACGGATTCATTTTACTGAAAAAGAGCGGCGGTATTAAGGCATAATAAATCATTGAAACATAGCCCCCCGGTAAAATGGGACTGGTTTCATAAGATTTCAGTTCCTGATAAGGCTTTGATGCATAATAGTGATGGTCGGCGTGACGACTCAAATCGATCAGAAAAAAACGACTTATTAACTTGTCTGTTTGCCACGAATGCAATTCGGTAACACGTTCCTTATCGGTTCTCGCCAAACCATAATGTTCTATGTAATTGGTGTACTCCAACAGAAAGTTAGCCATGAATGCCTGCACCAAATAAATGACTACTCCCATTACACCCAGGAAATAATACAACACAATCCATAAAATCAATTGCAACATTACCGAACCAACCACATAGTTAATGGAGCGAACCGAAAATCCTTTTTCTTTTTGCAATCGTTCCTGTTCCAGTTTATAAGAACTTGCAATTTGCTGTACTGTTGACCTGATAAAAAAGGCGTAAAGCGTTTCTCCAAATCTCGACGTAGCCGGATCTTTTGCTGTTCCAACCCATTTATGGTGGACTTTCAAGTGATCGATATAAAAGTAAATGTTGCCGGCACTGAATAGCAGCAACTGACCGCATCTGCGCATAAATGTGTTTTTGCGGTGCACCAGTTCATGTGAAATCACAATCGCGGCTCCTCCTGAATTTACTCCGGTAGAAATGCCCATGGCAATTTGTTGCAACAAGGATAATTCATGATTGGCTAATGCCCAGAACATGGTGCCTAAACAAGTCAATTGACTCACTACATGAATCAGTAACAACCCATCAGGAAACCAACCGGGTTCATCGGATTCGTTAGATGTATCGGTACTGATAAACAATTCTAAAAATGCGAGTATTCCAATTGAAAATATAAAGTTGGATACCACCCACCAATCACCTGCCAAATTACCAGCCATCACTATCAGGCCGGGAAACAAACTCCATAAATACTTGTAATTCCGGTTTCCCATCTGATTTCAATTGTGCAATCAAATTTACATAAATCTCTGTGTAATTTTCAGGCATAAATTTATATAATTGATATTCAATGATATATAATACTTAATCGAATATTTTTAAATTTATATGTTACAACATATATGTTATTACATTATATTTGCACCATCATACTTAAACAAGACAAAAATGAAAAAAATGATAGTACTCTTATCAATGGTAACAACAGCCGGAACAGCACAGGCACCGGTAAAAAGGGCAATCGACAACAGCCATTCACAGGTGATGTTTACAGTTTCTCACCTTGTAATCTCAGAAGTAACCGGAAATTTTAAAGGATTTTCAGGTAGCATTGTTTCTTCTAAGGATGATTTCAGCGATGCATCAGTGACCTTTGCAATAGATGTGAAGACGATTAACACCGACAATGAAATGCGGGATAATCACTTGAAGGGAGATGAATTTTTTAATGCTGAAAAATATCCTCAGATGACCTTTAAAGGAACGGGAATGAAGAAAATCAGCGGTAATAAATATACCATGACCGGGGATCTGACAATCCGTGATGTAACCAAACCAGTAACTCTTGATGTTACTTATTTTGGAACCGCCAATGATCCATGGGGAAATACGAAAGCCGGATTCAAAATCAAGACCACCATTAACCGTTTCGATTACAATCTGAAATGGAATACCTTAACGGAAGCGGGAGGTGCAGTAGTTGGACAGGATGTTGAGATTACAGCAAATCTGGAATTAGCAAAACCAAAATAATAAACACACAAATCTGAAGGGGTTGCCGGAAACGGCAGCCCTTTGTTATTCAGTTCTTATACCAAAAGGGTGAGCTTTATTATATCTTTCCAGGAAACTGTATAATTTTTTCTTTCTCGCTTTAGCGGATGAAATAGCTTTAAATTCCGCATGAAGAGCTTCATCATTTTCGATGAGTAGCAGAAAGCTCTCGGAATTGTAATCATACAGTTCACCTGTTTCCATATCCAGCAAGCGGTAATAAGAAGCGGCTTTGGTATCGGTAACCACAGGTGCCATATTCCGAATTACTGGGTATGATTCAAGGAAATAACTGATTTGACCCAGGGTATGTATTTTATGGAATTTCTTTCCTAGAAAGATGTGGACTACACCGCTTTCAGAGAATCCCCAAATAGAATCGCGTCCTAACATTTGCTTATTTCCCTGTGCATCGGTATAAAACAAATTTTCGGTTGTTGACCATTGTTTAATGGTAAACTCTATTTGCTGCACCGACTTAATGAGCTGCGATTTAACCAAATCGGGCTTTCCATTTCTAAAGGCTTCGAAAGAACTGTAGACCCCATCAACTGGGTAAGAAACCGGATTTTGCGCCAGGGTTAACATGGGTATTAACAGTAACCATGTCAGGAGAAAGTTTTTCATAATAGCTGTTTCGTTGCAAAGATACTATTCCTGTCCTGTAAATGGGCGGATGATACAATCGATTATTCTTGTTAATTTGCAGCCACAAAAATAGCGGCATTGACTGAAGTTTTATACCTTTCTTATGATGGCATGACCGACCCTTTGGGGCAGTCACAGGTTATCCCCTATTTAGAAGGACTTACCAAAAAAGGTTATCATTTCCATCTCATCAGTTTTGAAAAAGAAATTCCCTATCAGCGGGATAAAGAATTAATCGGGAACCTGTTAAGAAGTAAAAACATTGAGTGGCACCCGCTCACTTATACCAAACGTCCTCCGGTCCTTTCCACCTTATGGGATTTATACCGGATGAAAAGCAATGGTGCCGGATTGATCAGGAAGCACGGGATTAGTCTGGTACATTGCCGGAGTTATATATCAGGGCTCGCAGGGTTGGATTTTCAACATCGTTTTAACATCCCTTTTTTATTCGACATGCGTGGTTTTTGGGCTGATGAACGGGTAGATGGAAAACTTTGGGATGTGAATAAACCTATTTACAAAATTGTTTATTCCTATTTCAAGAAAAAAGAACGGGAGATGCTATTCAAAGCAGATGGTGTAATTAGTCTGACCGAAAACGCAAAAGCAGAAATTGAGTCATGGAAAGTCCGCAGCACCAAAAAACTTCCCATAACAGTTATACCATGTTGTGCCGATTTGAATCATTTTAATCCGGCGAATGTCACAAAAGAAGCCTTAGATAATCTTCGAACCTCCCTTAACATCAGTGGACATCCTGTAATCAGTTATCTGGGAGCAATTGGCACCTGGTATATGCTGGATGAAATGCTGGCATTTTTTGCAGTATTTCTGAAAACCTATCCGCAAGCTACTTTCCTTTTTATAACCCGTGAACCTGCTGCAGAAATTATTGCCAAAGCACAGAAACTAGACATTCATGAAAAGGCAATTAAAGTTATGTCGGCGGGTCGCAGTGAAGTTCCTGCGGCATTGATGTTATCTGATTTATCCCTGTTTTTTATCAGGCCAACCTATTCTAAAAAAGCCTCCTCACCTACCAAGCAGGCTGAGATCATGGGAATGGGCAAACCATTGCTTTGTAACACAGGCATTGGTGATACAGATACCATTGTAAATAAATATCATTGTGGGATGGCAATCGATTTATCAGATCCGAATGCATTTGATGCGGCAATTAAAGGAATGGAAACATTACTGAAAACACCACCGAAACAAATAATGGAGGGAGCTTCATCCTATTTTTCACTGGAGGCAGGTGTTTCTAAATATGAAAGTGTTTATCAGAACATGCTAAAGAAAGTGTAGCATACTTCTTATTTATGATGATAGGATTCATTCCGAATAATTGTAAATCCCCGGTATAATTGCTCAACAAAAATAAGCCGTACCATCTGATGAGAGAAGGTCATTTCAGATAATGCAATTTTCATATTGGCGCGGTTTACCAAATCACTTCCAAAGCCAAATGCACCACCAATAATAAAAACAACTTTTTGTGTTCCACCAACCATCCATTTTTCCAAAACTCCTGCAAATGCTTCTGATGTAAATTGCTTCCCGTTTTCATCGAGTAAAACAACCCAATCGCGATCATCAATTTTTTTCAGGAATTGGGAACTTTCCATTTCTTTTAATTGCGATTCACTGAGTGAGGCAGGATTTTTGATATCAGGAACTACATCGATGTTAAAGTCGGTATAATGCAGGAGGCGCTTCACATATATATCGATTCCTTCATTAAGCCAGGAGCCTGAAGTCTTACCAATTACCAGTAATTTGATTTTCATAGTGGATATTATTTGTAGAATAAATACTACCTGTAAATTGGAGCCTGTTAATAAAGCACTCCATTGCTTTGATCTTTAATATATTACACAAATTAATAAGAAGCCGTTTATAAATCCCCCGAAGCCATTGACAATCGCTAATTTAGGCCTTTGAAACACCACTTAGCGGTCACAATTTGGCTTGATTATTGCAAATTAACCGTGAAATTCTAAATGAAATGAAAAAAGCATATAAAATAATAATGGTTTTATTGCTTACAGCAGGTACTTCTATTGCATCACTCGATATCTATTCTGACATTGGAGATGCAATTAGATCGGGAGATGCGCGTGCGGTAGCGAGATATTTTAACACGACAGTAGATTTAACTATACTGAATCAGGAAGAGGTATATAGCAAGGCTCAGGCAGAACAGGTTTTACGTGATTTCTTCTCCAGAAACACACCAAAATCCTTCACTATGATCCACAAAGGTGTATCAAAGGAAGGGGCCAAATACGCAATCGGAAATTTGGTAACAGCCCAGGGTGCACAATACCGAACCTACTTCTTCGTCAAACAAAGCTCAGGCGGTGAAGTGATTCAGGAGCTACGGTTCGAAAAGCAATAAGCTTCTAAACTTTAACAAAGCCATCGGTAAATCCGGTGGCTTTTTTGTTGCATTCAGGATAAAAGTCACTGTTTAATTTCCCTTAAAAGTGCATCTTTGCACTACTAAACCGATCCTTATGAATTTAACAGAATTTATTCGTTTATCGCTGCAGGAAGACGTTGGTGAAGGCGATCATACCTCCTTATCAACCGTCCCTGAAAATTCATCAGGAAAAGCAAAACTTTTAGTCAAGGAAAGCGGCATTATTGCCGGCGTAGAAATTGCTTTGGAAATTTTCAAAGAAGTAGATCCAAGCCTGAGTGTTGAGGTTTTGATCACCGATGGATCACAGGTAAATCCGGGAGATATTGTACTTACCGTTTCAGGCAGTGACCGATCGATTCTGAAAGCAGAACGACTGGTACTAAATTGTATGCAGCGTATGAGTGGCATTGCAACAACCACACATAAATTCAATATCAAATTAGAAGGATTGGCAACAAAAGTTCTGGATACCCGCAAAACCACACCATTGATGCGGGCATTAGAGAAGATGGCGGTGCGTATTGGCGGAGGACACAATCACAGAATGGGATTGTATGATATGATTTTAATAAAAGATAATCATGTTGACTATGCGGGTGGGATTAAACAGGCAATAAGGAATGCAAAAGCCTATTTGCATGAAAAAAAACTTACCATTCCGGTTGAAATAGAGACACGCAATTTAAGTGAAGTTGAAGAAGTTCTTGCGGAAGGCGGAGTAGATCGCATCATGCTGGATAATTTCAACACCACAGATTTAAAAAAGGCTGTTACACTAATTAACAAGCAATATATTACTGAAGCTTCCGGAGGAATAACTCTCGACACCATTCGTTCTTATGCTGAAACAGGAGTCGATTTTATATCTGTTGGAGCATTGACACATTCCGTAAAGAGTCTTGATTTGAGTCTGAAGGCATACAAATAATTACATGAGTGCAATTACCCGGTTACGAAGTTGGTTTGGCTACTTAAAAGCCTTTCTTCATCAGCGGATCACACGTCCCCTGATGGTGGTAGCCGATCATATCAAATACCCGGGACCGGAAAGTGTGAGCTTTCTGGATATCGGCAGATTTTTTATTCTGGGTTTGCAGCAGGGAGACATCCAATCAAGAGCCCGCTCCATTTCATTTGATTTCTTTCTGGCAATCTTCCCAACCATCATTTTCTTCTTCACCTTAATTCCATATATTCCTGTTGATGGTATACAAGATCGGATGTTATTCCTTTTACAGGAGGTTCTCCCACCCTACACGTTTGAAGCTGCCCGAACAACTATTGAAGATATCCTGAAACAACCGCGGGGAGGATTACTATCATTTGGTTTCTTGTTTGCGTTATATGTATCAACAAACGGTATCAATTCCTTAATTGATAGTTTTAACCAGAGCTACCACGGCATTGAAGTCAGGTCAGCATTTCAGCAACGGATGGTATCGGTTTACCTGACACTGATGCTGGCCATAATTGTGATTTTATCAATTGCCTTGATTGTCTTTGCAGAAATTGCAACCAATTACTTACAAACGAAAAACCTGTTGAACGCTGGTCCGCGTATATTACTGCTTCAAACCGGAAAATGGATCATACTAATTGCCATGGCTTTATGCATGATATCTTTTCTGTATTTCTTTGGTCCATCCAAAAAAAACAAACGACCTTTTATCTCAGTTGGCTCCGTAACAGCAACCATTTTATTAATAGCAACTTCCATCGGCTTCAATTATTTCATTGCCAATTTTAGTCAGTATAATAAGCTTTATGGATCAATTGGCACCCTGATCGTAATTCTGATCTGGATCAACTTCAACTCGCTTCAATTGATAATTGGATTCGAATTGAATGCCTCTATAGAAAATGCAAAGCGGTCAAAATCCGGTAAGAAAAAACTAATTCCCGGTGATCAGGCTGGTAAAGATTTACCCGGAGATACTAAAATTTACCGGTCTATATAATCGTTTACGCTTCCATCAACGACCTGAATTGGTTGCCAGTTTCCATTCAAATCAACACGTTCAATTACGTAGTAATCCACTCCGGTTTCCCAATCCTTATAGGGTGTCCATTTTAAATGGGTTCTATTCTCATCATCGATAGCACCAGTAAGAAGAATAGATGACCCCGGATCACCCTCAGTAGTTTCAAGATTACACAGGTTGTTTACTTTTATTTTATAGTAATAATTCTGTGACTTAACCTGGGTATTAAAATCGGAATAATTGGTTTCAGTTGGAGGAAGCGTAGTCAGCAGAGTCCAGTTTTGCATGTCAAAGGAACGATACAGTTCAAAATTGGTAACAAGTTGCGGTGCCAGAACTGGTGGAGCCCATTCAGTGAATACATAACTGTCATCATTAACTGTAGATCGGATGATATCGACTTTCTGGTTAGCCAGAATGCCGGGAGCATCAATTGCCTCTACATCACTCCAGGCTTCAAATCCTTCATTACATAAATCTGTAGCTTTTATCCGGTATGCTGCCAGCATCCCACAATATACTGTTGAATCAATGAAAGCAAAAGTTTTTTCCCCAACTTCAGCAATCAGATTGAAGCTTCCGGTCTGATGATCCTGACGGAAAATCTGATATTTGGAAACACTGCAACCATCATAAAGATTCCAATCGAGATGTACAGCATTATCGACAATTGAAGCATTCAAATTGATTGTTGTATGCGGTGTATGAAGTGATAAATCGGGTTCTGCCAGACATTCATTCATTGCCTGTACAACATAAGTGTATGTTTCTGAAACCGTATTTAACAGCGTATCAACATAGGTTGAGGTTGCATTTAGTGATGTATTTCCTGGATTGGAATCAGTGTAGATCAAATCAAATACAGAAAATGCTCTGTTGAAACGATATACTTTATAAGCTTCCAGATTTTGAATAGCAAGATTACCCCAGGTAAGTTCCACTGAACTTCCATCGATCACACTCGCACTTTTTAGTTCTACAACCGGAGGAGGTGTTCCAACATTTACCTGTACAATTCCTGGCAAGGTTGCAGATGCACTGCAAACACCACCATTTACAGCTGTCAGGGTTACAGAATAAGTGCCGGGGACATGATATACATAAGTGGGTTCACTGTTAGAAGTTGACAGTCCATTTCCCAGTGACCACGTAAATTGGGTGGTACTGTCGGTCATAAGCGACTGATTGTGGAATGTCACCGGAAGAGGTGGACACCCAATATTATTGCTTACATAAAATGCAGGTTGAGGTGTTGCTGCAGCAACTACCGGAATGGTCGTTACAACACTATCGGTGCAACCGGTTCCATTCTGAGCAATCAAAGTAACGTAATAAGTTCCCGGAGTATTATAAACATGGGTTGGAGTTGGAGCCATAGATCCTGTTCCGTCACCAAAATTCCATTGATAAGAAGTACTGTTTACAGAATTATTATTAAAGGTAATTGATAATGGCAAACACCCAGTTGTATCTGACATCACAAACGATCCAACAGCATTAGGTTGCAGATTAAATGGCACAGGACTGGTATAAAACGATTGACATCCGGTAGTATCCTGAGTCATTAAAGTAACCACATAATTTCCGGGCTGATTGTAAGTATGTACCGGGTTTTGTTGAGTTGAAGTATTGCCATCACCAAAATTCCATATCCAGTTGAATGCACTGATAGATGAATCCTGGAACTGCACCTGCCAGGGGCCGCAACCGGTTGGAGTTGCAGCAGCAAAGGAAGCAACCGAACCTGTAATATGTACCAAAGCCGGTCTGATCAGTGTATCGGAACATCCTGAACCATCAGTCACGGTGAGAGTAACATCATAAATTCCGGGTTCATTATAAATATGGACAGGATCATTGATGATCGATTGATTCCCATCACCAAAATTCCAATTCCATTGCAAAGCACCGGATGAATTATCATTAAAATTCACAACTGTAGGGGCACATGATACTACGCTATTTAATGAAAACTGTGCCTGAGGTCCGGTAACCTGAACATGAGCAACCGGATTAATGACCTGAGAACATCCTGATGGAGATGTTGCAGTTAGCGTTACGGGATAAATCCCATTAGCTGAGTAAGTGTGAGAAAGATTATTTCCATTTAACACAGTACCATCACCAAAATTCCATTGCAGAGAACTTACATTTAAAGATGAATCGGTAACATTAAAAGTAAACGGACTACAACCAACTGAATCGGAAACAGCAAATGCAAGGAACATTGCATTGATATTAGGTTTTGATACGGTCCTCATACATCCGTTCACATCAGTTACCGTTAAAGTTATTACGCCTGCCGGTTTATGATTGTATGTGTGAACAGGATTTTGTTGTGTGGAAGTAGCACCATCACCAAAATCCCATAACCAGGAAACCGCATCACTGCTACTATCGGCAAACACCGCCTGCACAGGTAAACATTCCGACGATTGTGTATAATTGAAATTTGCCTGAAGGAATGGAACAAAAACAGCATTCTGGACGGTATGAACATCACTGCATCCATCAGCATTGCTCGTAAGTGTGACATGATGTGTGCCGGGTAATGAATAGGTATGAGATGGATTTTGTTGAGACGATGCTGTTCCATCTCCAAAATTCCATTGCCATGAGGTAGCACCGGTAGAATTATTGGTAAAATTCAGAATGGTACTTCCGCAACCATTCGTTGTAGTGGTGAAAGTAAAATCTGATACGGGTTTTCTGATATTAACGAGGTACGGAACATTCCATGTGTAAGTACATCCCAGAGAGTCGGTAACTGTTAGCGAAACCTGATAGCTTCCGGAATCGGCATATACATGAGAAGGATTAGCCAATGTAGAGGTGGAACCATCTCCAAAATCCCAGGAATAATTAGGGAAGTTCAAATAACCACTTGTAAAATGTACTGTATCATTGGCGCATGCTCTGCGGGTGCTGGCATTGACTGATGCTCCTATAGCTGCATAGTAACTCCGTGACATAAAATCGGTGCAGCCCAATGAATCGGTTACCGTTAGTGATACTATATAATTCACCCCGGTAGTGGTATAATTGTGAACCGGATTCTCTAAAGTAGAAGTTATTCCGTCACCGAAATTCCATAACCATGAAACTGCGTTTACAGAAGTATTCTGAATAGTTAAAGTTGAACCAAGACAATTGTTGGTGTATGAAAGCTGGAAATCGGCGCTCGAACCGGTGAGATAAATAGGTGCCGGCTGAACAATAGTATCGGTATTTCCGAAGGCATCCCAGGTTATCAGACTAACAGTATATGTACCGGGATCGGTATAAATATGTACAGGGTTCTCGGTTGTAGAAGTATCACCATCACCAAAATCCCACAACCAGGCCACAGTATTCAGGGCTGGATTTGTAAAGTTCATCTGATAAGGAACACAACTGTAAACCGGATCTGGAACATGCAGTGAATCGCCTCCCCCACCAGGTAAAACAGTTCCAGAACCAATTGTGACACCCGTATAAACATAAGTGAAAGTACACTCCGGATTTGAAATTGTAAGCGTAATGTTGTAGGGTCCAGGTACAGTGTACTGATGAACCGGGTTCATTAATGTAGAAGTTCCTCCATCACCAAAATCCCATAACCACATAGTAGCACCTGAACTATTTGCATTAAATGTTGCATTTATAGGCAAGGTAGTATCAGGAGATGTTGCAGTAGCATTAGCTATCAAGGGAAGGAAGGTAACAGCATAGTTATGATACTCGGTATAAGTACATCCTTGTGCAGTAGTAATTGTAAGCGAAACATTGTACGATCCCGGAGTTGTGTAGACATGCACCGGATTTTGTTGAGTAGAAGTTGTGCCATCACCAAAATCCCACAACCAGGAAACAGCATTTACCGACTGGTCAGTGAAAGTTGCTGTGAAGGGTGGACAAAGTGTTTGAGTTACATCAAATCCTGCAGAGCCCCCGTTGATTATATAGGTGGCATAGGGAGAAACACTTTGTGAACAACTGCTTCCGGAAGACTGAGTCTGGAGCGTTACAATATAAGTTCCCGGATCTGTGTAAGTGTAAACCGGATTCTGAATAGTTGCAGTTTCGCCATCTCCAAACGACCACAGCCAACCGGATGTTGCCGGAGAATTGTCGTTTAAATTGATAGTAAATGGAGCGCAGGCAGTAACTGGTGCAGCGGGGTTAAAATTGTTTACACCGGAATTAACATGAATATTATTAGGTAAGGTATAGGTATCGGTGCAACCGGTAACATCTGTAATTGTTAAAACTACGGTATAAGTACCATTAGTTGTGTAAACATGAGACGGAGATTGTTGTGTTGAAGAAGTGCCATCGCCAAAATTCCAGTTGTAAATATAAACACCTCCGCCAGCATGTGTAAAATTAACCGTGTGAGGAGCACATCCTGCAAGATCGTCTGCAGTAAAAGTTGCATTTGCTTCAGAAACAATTATCGGCAAAAATGAAGAAGCCTGAGCGGTACAACCAAAATTGTTTACGATATTTAGCGTAGTATAGAAAGTTCCGGGTGTGGTATAAGTATGAACAGGTTGAAATCCGTTTCCTGAAGAACCATCTCCGAAAGTCCATGAATAGGTGTTGTTAGAGCCGGTCGATAAATTTACAAATGCCGGAGTTAAAGGTGCACATCCCTGATTGTTGTTGATCAGATAATAAGCAGTGGGTTTAGGATAAGATTGCACATGCACCGTGTCGGAATTGGTACATCCATTTGCATAAATTACCTCCAGTTCCAGAATATAATTGCCGGCATAATTGTAAGCATGATATGGATTTGAAAGCTGAGAAGTGGTTGTGTCACCAAAATCCCATGACCATGAAGTGATGTTTGGAGTTGTGGTTGAAAAAGAAGCATATATTGGTGTACACTTTTGTAGCGGACTGGTTGATGCTATTACCGGAACCGGATTCGATTTCACTTCGATGTAATCAGCAACTGTTACTGTATCGGTACAGCCCAATTGATTGGAAGTAATTAAAGTAACCGAATAAATGCCTGCATTTAAATAATTGTGAGCAGGAGAAGCTTGCGTTGAAGTAGTACCATCACCGAATTGCCACAAATAAGAAGTTGCAGAAGAGGCCAGAGCGGTGAACTGAAAGGGTTGCGACAAATTACATGTACTGGTAATGTTTGCCTGAAAAGATGCAGCAGGATTGCTAAGGATTGTGATATAGGCATTTTTAGACAAGGAAGCGTTGCATCCAAGCGAAGTATTGTAGGCAATTAAAGTTACCGTATAAGTACCAGGAGCTGTATACTGATGAAAAGGATTCACAGAAACGGACGTTACACCATCACCAAAATCCCATAAACATGAATCGTATCCGGAAGATTGGTTGGTAAATTGAATCTGATTACTTTCCAGACAAAATAATGTTCCTGAAGCAGAAAATGCAACCTGAGGTTGCTGCTGCACCTGGATAAAGCCAGAATGAACCACGGAATCGGACTGACCCGAACTACTTGTTGCAATTAATTTTACGGTATAGCTGCCGGTATTCAGGTAAATATTGCTTGGGTTTTGAGCAGTAGAAAAATTTCCATTTCCAAAGTCCCAGAAATAAGAAACAGCATTAACGGATGTGTTCGTAAATTGTACAGAAAGGGGAATACAACCAGACTGCTGGTTTACGGTAAAAGAAGCAACAGGTGCCTGTGCGAATGAGTTTGATGATTGCAATATAAATACTGCAACCAACAAATAAATCAGGTTTCTAATGCCCTTGAATATCCTTTCAGGATTCATGGTGTTATTGGTTTTCAGGTTAAGGTTGCGGATCCGGGCAGCATCCTTGAATTGTGCATTCTTACGACCAACTGTTATAAAAGTTGCTGTTTTTGTGCGGAAAGGGTATTGACAAGCGATAAAATATATAAAAATTGGCTATAAAATAAGTTTCAATAAGCTGATTATCTAAACATTAACATTACAAAACCAAGAGTTTATAAGCAATACCACGTTTGTAAGAAACTCTTAATATTGAGGCATTAATGACGAAAAAGAGCATAAAAATGCCTTTTTAAGGATAATTGAACTTAGTTTTGCAGCATGAAAAGCTGGATGAAATTATATTCTTTTTTAGCATTGGTTCTACTCTTTACAACACAGGCTTCCGGTGTTGATGAACCAGTTATCACTCTGAAAAAAGTAATCGAATTGCGTGCTGAATTCAAATATACAGAAGCCTTATTGATTGCTTCAACCCTACTCCGTTCCGATTCAACAAATACTCAATATTTAAATCAGGTTTCCTTTTTGATGGCTATCCAATCGTATCCCGGACAGGCAGAAGTAAACAAACAGCAGAAGTATGAAAAATCGAAATACCTTGCTGAAAAATCGTTGCAGCGAAATAAGCAGGATGCGGATGCCTATTATAACCTTGCCTTAGCACTGGGAAGGATCAGTGAAAATGCATCGGTCAAAATAAAAATTGCCAATGCAAAAGCTATTCGGGTGGCTTCGGAGAAAGCATTGCAAATAAATCCTAAAATGGCAGGGCCGCATCACATAATGGGAAGGTGGCATCGGGTTGTGGCGGGATTTAATGCTTTTGAAATGGCTATGATAAGTGCATTTTTTGGCAAAGGTCTGGAAGGCGGAACCTACGAGGATGCTTTGAAACACTTTAAAAAAGCCCATGAATTGGAGCCATTAAATCCGACACATTGTTTTGAAATGGCCAATACCTATTTAGAGCGTGATGATTCTGGCGATGAGAAAAATGCCATCTTATGGTTTCAAAAAACGGTCGAAATTGCCCCCAGGTCGGAGGATGAGAAAATGGTGGCCAAGCAAGCAAAAAGTATGCTTTCAAAACTCAAATAACCGGTACATCGTAACTTTCATGTTTGGAAATTTATGTAATGTAATAGCAAATATTTAGTGTTCAGCCATATCAAATTCATTATATACACTTGATTATTAATGAATTACAAGTGAATAATAAAACGGTTTGCACTTGTATAAATCAGGCATTTTACACCGTTAAGAATTGTTCCAATTTCATAACTTTGCTTTGTAACAATCAAAAGCTTGCATTTCACCTGGTAAGCCATAAATTATTTAACTCATTAATCAGATGTTTTCCATCAAGCTTATCAATTTCATATTTGCTTTTTTAATCTTACCTTTTTATTCCAATGAAAAGTTAAAGCCAACTAATGACTTTAGCTGGATGATAGAATTTATTCCATTGACAGAATCTGTTACTGTTGAACATTGGGAGACTGATCCGGCAATATCATTTAATGATAAAGGTTGGGCACTGGCCAACAAAAACTCGAATCCGGTGACCATTAGTCAGTATGCTTTGGTTTGTTTCGATACTTACAGAAGGACGAAAGATGATAAACACAAGAAAGCATTTTTGAATCAGGTAAGTTACCTGATGGATAAAGAACAATATCATATTTTAGGAGAAGGTCGGGTCGGCTACCCCTATAAATTTACATTTCACGATTTAAAACCGGATTGGTATTCGGGATTGGCACAGGCAGAAGCAATATCCGTGCTCATACGCTATTACTATCTTACTAAAGATGAAGAAGCTCTGGATCTGATCATCAAATTAAAAAATCAGATGTTATGGCCCATGGAGGATGGTGGTCTATTAGCTAAGACCCCTGAGGGAGGTGTATGGATAGAAGAATATCCGAATTCCAAGCAACACAAGCATGTGTTGAATGGGTTTTTCATTTCCACGTTCGGATTGTATGAATACACGAAATTATTTCCGGGCGATAAAGAGGCAAAAGAAATATACCTGAAGTGCATTCAATCACTGAAGCAATCCATTAATAAATACGATACCGGAAGTTGGCTACAATACGACCGGGGTAACAAA
>CAUJFJ010000320.1 GCA_963169675.1 Bacteroidota bacterium | reverse complement strand
TGGTGGTGGTTTGAACAGTATTCAGATTCCATTAAATTCAAATCTTGCGCCTCCTGCTACAATCAATTTGAATACATTTTTTACTGATCCTACAACGGGTGATGAAGCAACGTTCACCGAAGTTTATGAATTAGGGCAAACATCAGGTGGTATTGTGGATGATTTTCCTGAAAATGATACACTGACTTACAAACAGCATTTCCATAATTATTACGCTTTCGACGATGGATCTGCGGAACTCGGATACGGTGTAGTTGGAATCGGAGCACAAATAGCTTATAAGTTTGAAATTTTACAACCCGATACCCTGCGTGCAGTTCAGTTTAATTGGGCACAGCTGGGATTGAGTGTAACCAATCAATTATTCAAACTTGCAGTTTGGTCAGGTTCTTCAAGTGGCCCTGGCGGTGGTCCCGTGTATCAAAAATTCAACCAGACGCCAAATTATGTCGATAGCATCAATGGATTTTATACTTATCTGACCGATCCGATTGCATTGAGTGCTGGTACCTGGTTCTTCGGTTTTATTCAGAATAATAGCGTTATTCTGAATCTGGGTCTGGATGTGAATACGCCTGCAGTTCCTTCCCGAAAATTCATAAATACAACAGGCTCCTGGGTGAATTCTCAGTTGCCCGGCATGTGGATGATTAGACCGATTGTTAGCAGTACGCCTATTGATGTAGGAATTTCTGAGCCAATAGATGGTAATCAAATTTCAATATTTCCGGTGCCTGCATCAACCCAATTGCACATACAAACTGGTTTTGATAATCCAGATGAATTTTATGTTGAACTTTTGGATATTGCCGGAAGAAGTTTGATTGAACAACAAGGTGCCAATTCTGTTCTTGACACACATGATATCTCTTCAGGAATCTATTTTGTGAGAATTGTTCATTCACTTTCCGGAAATTCGTATTCGAGAAAGGTTGTTATTTCCGGTAACTGATTTTTCATGCAACAAGAAATTGAAGATCAGGATTCGGGTGAACAGGAAGAGTTGTATGAACATCACCGGATTGTTGTAGATCGTGGTCAGTCGATGTTACGCATCGACAAATATCTGATGATGCGGCTCGAAGCTGTATCCAGAAACAGAATTCAGAATGCTGCCGATGCTGGTAGTATTCTGGTAAATGGCAAGCCTTCCAAACCCAGTTACAAAGTTAAGCCCGGTGATATTATCACCATTGTACTGGCTCATCCTCCTCGAGAAATTGAAATTATTGCTGAGGATATACCTCTCGAAATAATTTACGAAGATCAGGACCTTATCATTGTAAACAAACATGCCGGTTTAGTGGTGCATCCCGGTTATGGAAATTATACAGGTACTTTAGTAAATACTCTTGCATATCATTTTTATCCTGAAATGCTGGGGAAATCTATTGAAGCCGAAAGCTCCCGTCCCGGATTGGTACACCGAATCGATAAAAACACATCCGGACTGGTTGTGATTTCTAAAAATGAAAAGGCACTGACCCATCTTGCCAAGCAATTTTATGACCGAACCATTAAACGAAGGTATGTTGCTTTGGTTTGGGGCGATTTTGATACGGAAGAGGGCACTGTAACCGGTCATATCGGTCGCAATCAAACTGACAGGAAATCAATGGAAGTATATCCTGACGGAGAGTATGGAAAACATGCAGTTACTCACTATAAGGTTCTGGAACGATTAGGTTATTTAACGTTGGTAGAATGTCGTTTGGAGACAGGCAGAACGCATCAGATCAGAGTGCACATGAAGTATATTGGACATCCGCTATTCAACGATGAAACTTACGGTGGCAAGAGAATTTTGAAAGGAACAACTTTTGCTAAATACAAATTATTTGTAGAACGTTGTTTTGAGATGATTCCCGGTCAAGCATTGCATGCACGTTCTTTAGGATTTATTCATCCCTCATCCGGTAAAGAAATGTATTTTGAAGCTCCTTTGCCCGAAGGATTTGCCTTGTTGGTGGAAAAGTGGAAAAACTATATCAATTCCAGAAACGATACCTGAAAAGTAAAATCAGGCAAGCTGAACTTCCATAGGAAATTCGTTAATGGTATTGTAAAGGGTATCTCTTTCAACAGGTCTTTTACCTGCACCGGCAATCAATGCCACCAGTTCATTGGTGGTTAATGTCGGCGATTGTTCTTCAGAACCTGCCATTGAATAGATTTTGGTAGAATCATCAATTGTTCCATCCATATCATCAACACCAAAAGATAATGCCACCTGCGCGGTATTACGGCCAATCATAGGCCAGTAAGCTTTTATATGGTTGAAGTTATCCATGAATATTCTGGAAACTGCATAGTTTTTGAGATCTTCAATCATTGACACTTCAGGAATATGAGCCATTTCATTGTCCATATTCCGGAACTTGAGAGGAATAAAAGTATTAAAGCCTTGTGTTTTATCCTGCACTAAACGTAAGCGGTTCATGTGGTCGGCCCGCTGTTCATAGGTTTCAATGTGGCCATATAACATAGTTGCATTCGATGCCATTCCCAGCTCATGAGCAGTCTGATGTATTTCAAGCCATTGTTCAGAGGTGCATTTATCACCACAAATTTCAGCTCGTACCTTTTCATCAAAAATTTCAGCACCTCCGCCGGGTAACGAATCCAAACCGGCTTCTTTCAAATAGGAAAGTCCTTCCCGGTATGTCATTTTTGCTTTGTTAAACATGTAATCGAGTTCAACAGCAGTAAATCCTTTAATATGCAATCCGGGACGGTGGGCCTTTATTTTACGAAGCAATTCTGCGAAAAAGTGAACATCCATTTTAGGGTGTACTCCACCAACAATGTGAACTTCAGTCACCGGTTGATTATCGTATGCTTTTACACGATCAAACATTTCTTCAATAGAAAGTTCCCAGCCTTCCTCACGGTTTTTATAGAGTCGGGAATATGAACAGAATTTACAGGCAAAAACGCATACATTAGTAGGTTCAATGTGGAAATTTCGGTTGAAGTAGGCCTTATTTCCATTTTTACGCTCACTTACCATAGAAGCAAGCATGCCCAGTAATCCTAAATCGGCTTCTTTGTAAAGCGTGACACATTCATCAATGGAGATTCGTTCTCCTTTTTGAACTTTTTCTGAAATAACAGATAGTGCAGGTGAAAGAGCTGTGTGAAGTGTAGGACTTGTTTTCATGGGGTGTTTAATTGAGAAAAATATTACGGGCAAAATTAATCATTTTGGTGCTTCTGTAAGACTGAAACAGGATTAAATTTTCTGATACATTATATGTTGTTAAAACAATCTGATTCCAATATAGTTCAACTAAAAAAAAAGAGGCTGTCCTTGTGGGGACAGCCTCTTTTTTGATTTGTAAGTAACTGCTTATTTGTTCAAGATAATACGGTGGTTAACTTTAGTAGCACCGGTAGAAACTTCAACAAAATAAAGACCATTTGAAAGTTGAGACATATCTACATAATGTGTTCCTGTGAAGTTGGTAATGGTATTTGACATTACAACTTGTCCCATAACATTAAGAATGTTTACAACAGCACCATTTGTAGTATTGTTCAGGTTATGAATGATCAATTGACCACTTGTTGGATTTGGAGCAACAACGATTCCTGAAACTGCAGGATCATTCAATGAGTTTGGTGAACAAAGGATTGGGAAGATAGCCTGAGCAAGATTTAATCCCCATGAAGTTGGAGTCTCACTCATTGCATGCCAATCTAATGATGAGAATTGTTCCCATGCAGTTCCCGGAGTAACTTCTCCATCACCAGTTGAAATAAATGCTAAGGTATCACCTGCAGCATATCCGAATTCTATTCCTAAATAATAAGGTGAAGTAGGAGTGATTGGAGTAGTAAATGATGCATAAGTGAGATTTCCTGCAGCAGCATCAGTTTGTGCTGTATTATAAGTTATTGTAGTAGAACCTAAAGAAGTTCCTGGAGAACCTGCAGCTCCACCGTTGTTCCAAACTTTTACGGAGAATGTGTTGGTTGTGTTAGAAGCTGTTGCAACTGCAAAACCAAGTAATGCACCTGTAACCTGATATGTTGGAGTAACTGGCTGAGCAAATACATCAGCTTTAGCAATATCCAGGTAGTCGTTATGACCACAAACATATCCCCATCCGCTTGAATTAAATACTGATGGAGTTCCAGTTGCAGGGAAGTTGGTTAAAGTATCGCAACCAGTTCCGCCACCGCCAGTTGTTACAACAATGTAACCATTTTTAGTTTCAGTATCGTTACCGCTTGCGTTAGTTACTGTCAAACTTACTGCATAAGTTCCTGCAGCAGCATAAGTAATATTAGTAGGGTTCTGAGTTGTAGAAGTTCCGGGAGTACCACCTGTGAAAGTCCATGACCATGAAGTTGGTGAACCTGCAGAAAGATCGGTGAAGTTAGTACTTCCACCAACAGAAAGATTTGTGCTTGAAGCAACGAAATCAGCATTTGGAGCACCAACAGTTACTGGAACGCAACCTTGTGAAGTAAGTAAGGATGCACGTGTTGTAGTAAGGCTGGTATTCATTCTTGTTCCTTGACCTTCAGAGAACATATACATACAAGCATCATCAGTGTAGTCCATGTAGTTCATGTACATTTCGCCATTAGGACCATTGCTGCATGAAATTTGTGGAAATGAAGGACAGCCAAAATTTAATGCTGCCTGTGTTGGAGTGTCAGCAACGAAGTCGTTACCACAGTTTGAATCACCATTGATGTGACGAAGGTTTAACCAGTGACCAATTTCGTGAGTCGCTGTACGACCTCTGTTGTAAGGAGCAGCAGTACCTAAGGCACCCGGACCACCAACTGAACCATTTAATAATACAACACCGTCAGTAGCAGCAGAACCACCTGGGAATTGAGCATATCCTAAAAGTCCGCCGCCCAGGTTTCCTACCCAAATATTCAGGTAGCTTGAACTTGGCCATGCATCATCTCCACCTGAAGTATTGAATTTAATACCATCATTTGTAGAGAAAGAAGTTGTTGATGTTTGTTTGCGGATGATACCATCAGTGGTGTTACCATTGGGATCACGTACTGCTAAACAAAATTGAATTCCGGAGTTTCCAATAAATGGCTGGAATACAGAAGGCACTAAAGAGATATCAGCATTGGTAGCTGAATAATCCTGATTCA